>CAZZPI010000526.1:0-1515 GCA_964655865.1 uncultured Nitrospiraceae bacterium | reverse complement strand
TGTATCAGTGGCGGTTCTGCGTTGCCATACAGCCTTCTAAAGAAGTTCAAGGAATGGACCGGTCATCTGCTCGTGGAGGGGTACGGGCTCTCCGAGGCCTCGCCCGTGACGCACTGCAACATTCCCGGAGGGCTTTCCGTGAAGCGTTCCGTCGGGTTGCCGATTCCCAACACGAACGCGAAAATTGTCGATGACGCCGGGCACGAAGTCCCGGTTGGAGGAGTAGGAGAGCTCTGGGTTCGTGGGCCGCAGGTGATGGGGGAATATTGGAACAAACCCGAGGAGACTACAAACGTCCTGAAGCCTGATGGTTGGCTGGCTACCGGCGATATGGCACGCATGGATGAGGACGGTTTCTTCCATATAGTGGATCGGAAGAAAGACATGATCCTGTCCTCATCGGGATTCAATGTGTATCCATCCGAGGTCGAACGGGTGCTCCTGCTTCACCCTCACGTGCGAGATGCCGCTGTCATCGGGATTTCGCGCAGTGACGGAAACGAATCCATCAAGGCATTCGTCGTCTCAGCGGGCGATGCGGTATGTGCAGACGAGCTTGTGTCGCACTGCCGTCGGTACCTGGCGCCCTACAAGGTTCCTAAGAGAATAGAATTCCGGAGCGAACTCCCTCGGACGACGTATGGAAAGATTCTCTACCGCGAGTTGCGCAAGGATGAAGAGAAAAAGCTGCACGCTCAAGACGCGCGTGCGTCATGAAGGCAGTGGAAGGTTTAGCCTGTAGGGCCGAAACGTCGCTCGATACAGGTCGTCCTACTCACATATCTGGCTATTGCTAACGCTGCCGAGAGTCCAGGAGATTCAATTCCGATCAGGTTGACCAGAGGAGGATCCTCGCAGTCGGCCGAGATAATAAAGTCGCCTTTCCCGTCGCTGCTCGCAGCCCTAGCGCATGCGCGAATCCCAGAGTAGGCCCAGCGAAGATCGCGTTCTTCAAGAGTAGGGAGAAATTTCTGCCAGGCTTCTACAAACACACTCGGCGGTGTCTTCTCGGAAGTGTAGTCCCCTTTGTGTTTGACAGGCACTGTGTTCGGCCCTAAGAACGCCTGACCGTTTGGTCGTGGCCCAAAGTGGATGCCCTTGCCCACAGCATGGGGAGGCAAAGCAGGGTACACCAACCGTCCCAATAGGTTCTTTTTCTCCTGTGTGACAATCTCATAGTACTCACCGCGAACCGGGTGGATGGTATACTTATTGGTACGCAAGGCGAGTGCCGCAACTTCATCGGCATACACACCGGCGGCGTTGATCAGACAAGCCGCGAAAAGCTTCTGGCGATCACTCGTGAGGAGGTAACCGGTGGTGCCCGAATCGATGCCGACCACTTTGTTGTTGAACGCGAACTCAACGCCGTTCGCTTCCGCATCAGTTCTCAGCGAGTGCACCAAGGCGTGAGAGTCGATCACGGAAACGCTCGGAATAAAGATGCCGCAGGCCGCATGGAGATTCGGCTCCCAAACACGGAGTCGGGAGGGTGTGACAAAGGTCACTCGGATG
>CAZZPI010000525.1:0-1515 GCA_964655865.1 uncultured Nitrospiraceae bacterium | reverse complement strand
CTTCTGATCCTCTTGGCAACTTCGTTCCAGACGCTCTTCACGGAGAACCGGTAGGGTGAAGTAAAACGTGCTGCCTCGTCCCGGCACAGATTCGACCCAAATTTTCTCTCCGTAATGTTCCAAGACCGTCTTGACGATGGAAAGCCCGATGCCGGCTCCCGGTTCTTCCGCGGTGAGACGCTGAAAAGGCAGGAAAATCTGCTCCGTCATCGCGGGATCAATTCCCACCCCGTTATCGCGCACGAAGAAGTACGGAGCATCTTCCCTTTTCTCCCATCCGATTTCGATCCTGGGATTCGGCTGGGCCCCGGTGTACTTAATGGCATTACCGATCAGGTTTTCGAGGATCTGCTTCACGTGTATCCGCTGGCAAATCAGCCGAGGAAGATCCGAGGCCACTTGGATGTGAACGCCCTTCTTCGCTCTTTCCCGTTCCAGCAACTCGAAGACTTCAAGAACGACCGAGCGCATATCGACAGACTCGACCGACGCCGGAACCTGGGTCAGCCGGCTCCAATTCAAGGTCGAGTCGGCCAGGCTGGCGAGATCGCACCCTTCTTTTTGAATCCATTGAAGATACCGGTGTCCCTTCTCATCGAGCAGTTGCCCGTAATCTTTTTCGATCCATGACGCAAACTCCGCCACACGTCCGGCGGGAGCTTTGACCTCATGGGTCAACTCGGCCACTTGCCGTTCGACAGCCGCGAGCTTTTCCCTTAACAGCTTCGATTCGGACTCCACGGCTTCAAACAATCGTGCGTTTTCAATAGTCACCGCCGCATAGGACGCGAATTGCTGGGAAAGATGCACGTCCGACTCGTTGAAATGGCACAGTGATCTGGTGCTCATGAGAGCCAGCACACCGATACATCCGTGAGGGGTCAAGAGGGGAACGCCTAAGAAGCTCTTGGCTCCGAAATGGGAACTCAACTGTCCCGGCTGCTTTGAATATGTCGACAAATCGTCGATGGCCGCGGGACGGCGGCTCTTATAGACCTGATAGATAAGCGGGGTCTGCTCGAAGAGCAGAATCTGGTTTTGCATCCGGTCCAACGTCCCCCCTGACGCCGCCTCCACGATCCAACACTCCATAAAGGGGTGCCTGAGGAACAACGCCGCCTGGTCCGCGCGCACCAAGTCGGATGCACGATCAATAATGCGCTTCAAAATTTCTTCAAGGCTCAAGACTCCGAGGGAACTGATTTCTTGTCCTGTGGCATGGAGGGCCTGAATCTCGTCCTGATTGTGGACGAATCGATCCATCAAGCCTTCAAGGGTTCGAACATGATCGGACAGTTCGTCGTGCTTTCCCCGCGGCACGTCGAGCGCGTCCCGCCCGACGACGAAGGGACCTGCCAACGCAGCGAGGCGAGCCAGGGGGACACGAATCTGTTTGTGCAACATCAATAAGAATAATGGAACGCTCATAATAGCAATCGAAAGCAGAACGATGAAGATTTGTATCCAATAGAGGGTACGAGACCTGGCGGCCGCATCCTGCTCTAATGCCAAAAC
>CAZZPI010000524.1:0-1530 GCA_964655865.1 uncultured Nitrospiraceae bacterium | reverse complement strand
GCCGAGGGGGCCGGTGAGGTCGCCGGTGGTCGTATGGGTGATGAGGAGTTGTTGAGCCCGCTCAGAGCCGGACGAATACAAAGCAAGCTGCAGCCCTATGGCCCGCCAGGAACTGAGCATCGGGACCACATCATCGTACAGGGCGGGGACGAACGCTCCCGTCGCATAGCCTTCTTCCCAAATCATCCCTTGCAACGCCTTCAAGCCGGGATGCTTGCGGTCCTCCTCGATCCAACGATCCAGAATGTCTGGAAGCGTCTCATACGCGGGATAACGGCCGGTTTCCCGTGCCACCGCCTCCTGACAGGCGGCCGCCCACTGTCGCACCGAGGGGTTGTCCCGCTGATCCCGTAGAAACGCGCTCATGCGCCGACGGGCGTATGGGAAGAGCACCTCGCGCACAAAGGTGACCGGAACGATAGTCCCTTCGATATCCATCAACACGCAGCGAATCGTCACGTTATTGATACCGTTGCTCAATGCCCGAATTGGTATAGTGAGCCACCCACCCCGTTTCATCCGTGAAGATGCGGATTGCGCGCACGCTGGGATTGGGGCCTAAGTCGAACCAATGTTTGGTCTTCGCCGGCACGGAAATCAGATCGCCTTTCTGACAGAGCAGGGCAAACACCTCCTCCTCCCGGCGCTCCAGATGGAACCAGAAGAGCCCTTGGCCTTCCACAAAGAAGCGCACCTCGTCCTCGCTGTGAGTATGCTCTCGGAAAAACTTGTCCCGGATCGCCGCGAGATTGGGAGCCTGGGCTGTGACACTCACGACATCCATCGACTTATAGCCGCCCTTCTCCATGAAGGGTTTCAGCCGGCGATCGTACGCGACAAGCACTTCGACGTCCAACGCATCGGGCCGCAGCCCCATATCGGTGGACCACCGTTCGTAGAAGATGCCGCGTTCGTCTAGGAACTGTCGGATCTCATGTTCCGCTGTAAGAGACAGATTCTTGTCGGGCACTCGTAGGCTGGCCATGACGTCTTGCCTCCTGCTCGCATCGCAACAAAAACTCGAATACCTCTAAATGACGTTTCGCTTCCTGCAGGTCTTTACCCCAGGCGTACAGGCCGTGCCCCGCCAGAAGAAATCCATAGCACAACTGGTTCGCCGCCAGGCGAGGTTCAATGAGGGCTGCGAGAGAGCGCATATCCTGCGAATTCGGAAAGATCGGGAGATTCACTTCGCAGTCATGTGTTGTGATGCCGTCGAGACCCTCCAGCAGTTCCCACCCCGACAGCACCACATGGCCTCGCGGAGCGTCGATTTTTGAGAGTAGCGCCGCCGCCATCGAATGAGTGTGCAACACGGCGCCGGCTCCCACGGCTCGATACAGCATGAGGTGCAACGGCGTTTCCGCTGAAGGCCTGAGCAAGCTCCCGTTCAGTGGCCGGCCTTGCCGATCGATGGCAAGGACATGTTCAGGATCGATCAGTTCCTTGTCCACGCCGGAGCCGGTGATGGCACAAAACGCAGGCGCGGCGGTATTGGGCAACCGCACGCTGTAGTTGGTACTGGTCCCC
>CAZZPI010000523.1:0-1539 GCA_964655865.1 uncultured Nitrospiraceae bacterium | reverse complement strand
CCCGATGATCGCCCGCATTGTGGACCTGCACAACGAACTCGGGCTGTTCCAGAAGTCCACTCCGGCCAAGACGTAGGGTGCTGCCTCGCTGCATCTGGCCGCAACCGAATCGACGACCTGTAGGAGAGGTGAGGCTACACGCCTCGCCTCTCCAGTGCAGTCCTTACCTGCGCTTCCCAATGAATGATATCCACGGAGAAGCCTCGCGGAGAGGCTGGCCGATCCCCGCCGAAGAATGGCGCGACGTCGTGGGATTCGAGGCCCACTATGACGTCTCATCCGACGGTCGTGTTCGACGCAAGGAGACCGGCCGCATTCTCCGCCCCTGGATCGCGGGCAGCGGCTACCACTACGTGGAGCTGCGCGGCGTGAATCGCAAGAGGAGGGTTACGGTACATATTCTCGTTGCCGAAGCATTTCATGGGCCAAGACCTTCACCGCGCCACGAGGTAGCGCATTGGGACGGCATCGCCACACACAACAGCGCAGGCAATTTACGCTGGGCAACTCACGCTGAGAACGTGCGCGACCAGATGTGCCACGGCACCTTACACACCCCCGTGCTGGGTGGGTCCTCTCATCCGAGAGCGAAGCTGACCGTTCAAGATGTGATGCGTATTCGTGAGGCGTATTACGGGCGGCGTGGGCATCTGACGGAGTTGGGAAAGGCTTACGGCGTTCACCGCAGCACGATCAGGCGCGCCGCGGTAAGCGCGACACACGTATGACAGTCGAACTGCACCATCTTCAAGTCCAGAAGTGGCCTGTTGGTCGGCTCCTGCCCTATGTAAGGAACGCCAGGACCCACTCGGATGAGCAGGTCGCCCAGATCGCGGCGTCGATCGCCGAGTTCGGGTGGACCAATCCGATTCTTGCCGGCGCCGATGGGATCGTCATCGCCGGCCACGCCCGCTTGCTGGCCGCTCGCAAATTGCACATGACCGAAGTCCCGGTCATCGTGCTCGATCATTTGACCGAAACACAACGGCGCGCTCTTGTATTGGCCGACAACCGCCTGGCGTTGAACGCCGGATGGGATGAGGAGATGTTGCGCGTCGAGTTGGAGGCCCTTCGAGACGACGACTTCAACCTCGATTTGTTGGGCTTCGCCGACGATGAGATCGAGGCTCTGCTTGCGGAGCCGGATGAGCCCGTCGCCGGCAACACCGATGACGATGCGGTTCCTGAGGTGCCGGAGACGGCGGTAACCGTTCCCGGCGATGTCTGGCTGCTCGGGGATCATCGGCTGCTTTGCGGCGACGCCACGCAGATGGAAGCCGTCGAGAAGGTGCTGGCGGGCGGTCTGGCCGATATGGTTTGGACGGACCCGCCCTACAACGTGAACTACGGCGCGACAATGAAGGACAAACTCCGCGGCAAGCGGCGCGCCATCAAGAATGACAATCTCGGCGACGGCTTCGAGCAGTTCTTGAGGGATGCCTGCGTCAACATGCTTGCGGTGACGAAGGGCGCGATCTACATCTGCATGTCGTCCTCGGAGTTGCACACGCTCCAGAAGGCGTTCCGCGAAGCCGGTGG
>CAZZPI010000522.1:0-1590 GCA_964655865.1 uncultured Nitrospiraceae bacterium | reverse complement strand
TTGATCATGCCGGTCATGACGACTTGCGAAACGTGCACGACAATGAACACGACAAACGCAAAGCAGGCGATGAAATGAATCGCTCTCGCGGATTGGCGCCCGCCGAACAGATCCAAGAGCCACGGAAACCCGGCATCCATCATGGGCGACATGGTCAATCCCGTCAGCACGATGGTCGGGGCCAGGCCGAAGATCACGCCGATATAGGCGAGCTTCTGGAGGACGTTATAGCGCTTGGCTTCCTCGCCTCGCGGATGACGCAGCAGAAGATGATCCTTCAGCGCTCGACCGATGCTGCGCAGATCCTTCCGGGTTGGCAGCAGATCGCGGCTGACGTGGCGCGTGACCAGGGAATAGGTCGCGAACATGACACCGTTGATGACGAAGACCCACGCAAACAAGAGATGCCATTGCCGCCCCATGGCGAGCCACTTGGCGCTGGGCACGGTGGCCCAGGCGGGAAAGGCCCGGCGGGACCCTCTGGAATATCCCAGCACGCCGGTGGTCTCGAATTGATGCCCGGCGACCGTGGTGAGCCCGCGCATCTCGCCGTCGTCGCCGCGCACGGCGCGAATGGACAGCCATGGTCGATCCCGATCGGATCGCTCTCCCCAGTACAGCGCCGGATGGGCATTGAAAATCTGGAGCCCGCTCGTGATCAGAACGAACAAGCACACGACGTTGATCCAATGGCCGATACGAACCGGCAGGCGATGTCGGTACACCCGTTCTATTCGCTGCACCAGATCAGCTTGGGACCGTGACTTTACAGGGTCGCCTTTGACCGGCGTCCCTGGCGCTCCGCCCTGTTCTTCGACGCGAGAAGTGTCCGTCTCCGTTTCCTGAATGAGCTCCGCCATGTCAGAGACTCCAGCGTGCATTCTTCACGGCGCTGCGTCGATCGAACGGCCGCTTTCTTACGTCGGCGGCTGCTCACGTTCTCTCAAAACACCACGGCCTGCGATCGTCGCGAACCGACCGCAGGCCGTGGTGTGATTCTCTCGTAATGGAGAAGCCGAACGAGTCTCCTTATTTGCCCATTCCTTCGGCCGCACCCTTCATCGCATCGACCCCGCTTTTCATCTCCCCGACCGAGCTCTGGACCTCGCTCCTTGCGCCGGCAGCTTCACCCTTGACGGCTTCGGCTTGGCTCTTTGCCGCTTCCTTCTTGGCTTTGACCGCTTCCTTCATCTGCTCGCGTTTGGCCCTCATGGCTTCTTTCTTCGCCTTGACGGCTTCCTTCGCCTGTTCGCGTTTGGCCTTCACGCTTTCCTTAGCCTGTTCTTTCTGCGCCTCCACGTCGGCCTTCATCTGCTGTTTTTCCGCCTTCACGTCGGCTTTCATCTGATCGACGACACCTTGGGCGCTCCCTTGCTGCTTGCCCATCTCATCGGCGAACGAGCGCGAGGAGAAGGCGATGAGACCCACCGCCGCGACGGCCACGATCAGTATCTTGCGCATCGGAAACCTCCTTTATGTATTAAGGTGAGGGACCTGGCTGCGGAGTTCGTCATTCGACCGAGGCAACGCTGCATGCGGATGCAGTATGTCAAAAGGTGTGAATTAGCACAAGCCCCGCCCAAGGCTCTT
>CAZZPI010000521.1:0-1599 GCA_964655865.1 uncultured Nitrospiraceae bacterium | reverse complement strand
TCGCGCCAACATGATGAAGAAGGTCCGCGTCTCCAATACCGCGCAGCTACTTAAGGCGGCTATTCAGGGAAGGATGCTAAAGATTCGCTGACATTCGTTCACCGGCAACCTAGCCCATTCGCTGCCGCATGGCTTCGTAGAGGACGATGGCCGCCGCCGCGGAAAGATTCAACGAGGAGACGTGGCCGAACATGGGAATGCGTGCGGTTTCATCACAAGCAGCCAGCACGCCGGGACGCGCTCCCTTCCCCTCTCCCCCGAGCACAAGCACGATCGGTCCTCGGTAGTCTAAGGACGTGTACGTTTTCTCCGCAGACGGGGCCAAGCCATAAATCCAAAACCCGTCGCCTTTCAACCGATCAAGCAACCGAGACACATTCGTGACGCGACTGACGAGCAGATGATCGAGCGCGCCGGCCGATGTCTTGGCGACGGTGCCCGTTAGCCCTACGGCGCGACGCTCAGGAAGAAACACTCCGTGCACGCCTGCCGCGTCCGCCGTGCGCAAGACAGCCCCGAGGTTTCGCGGATCCTCCACGCCATCCAGAACCAGCAGGAAGCCAGGCGTACTCTGCCCGCGGACATGGGCCAAAATCTCCTCCTCCGTCGCGTAGGCCTTCGCGGCGACCAGAGCGATGACACCTTGGTGCTTCCCGCTCGGGACCACACGATCGAACACCGGCCTCGGCTCAACGTGGACAGGAATCTGCCTGGCACGGGCCATGCCGACGAGGTGTTCAAACTGCCGATCAGTCCGGAGCACCAGCAGCTTCCGGAATGATCGCGTCCCCGCTTTGAGCGCTTCTTGCACGGCGTGCAAGCCGTACAGCAACTCCTCCCCATTACCGCTTCCAGCGGCTCGTGCCATCGGGTTTGTCCTCGATGATGATGCCGCGCGCGGTGAGCGATTGCCTAATCTCGTCTGCACGTTTGAAGTCCTTGCGAGAACGGGCTTCATTTCGTTCCCGTAACATTGCTTCAATCTCCTCCTCAGAGATCTCTTCAGTTCTTAAGGGGACAGTCCCAAGAACTTCGCTGGAAGGGATGCCCGCGGGTTGAATCGTCTGACTAGAGCCAAATTGCCACTTGTCGAGCTGAAACAATCCAAAGTTGTTGCCCAGCGACCGGAACTCCTCCCTAGCGATCTTTCGCGCATCTGTCGAAAGACCTTGCCCGAGCAGCTTGTTGAGAATGCTTCGCAGCCGTTGCAACTCGGCAATCGCCACGGGCGTATTGAAATCATCGTCCATGGCCCTCCGATACTCCCTCCTGCATCGCTCGATCGCCGGAGTCACTCCTGTATCTGCGCCGGTCTTTCTTTCTGGCTCAGCGAGACGTGTGAACAGATCGTAGAACCCGTTCAGCGCATTTTTGGCTTCCTTCAGGCTTTGGTCGGAGAAATCCAACGGGCTCCTGTAATGAGTCGAGAGCAGGAAATAGCGCAGCATCTCGCCGGTTTCCTCTTCAGCCCAGTCGGACTTCTCAAAGATCTCCCGAATCGTGAAAAAGTTCCCCAGCGACTTCGACATCTTCTCCTGGTTGATCTGCACAAACCCGTTGTGAAGCCAGTATCGGGCGAACTCCTTGTCGGTGGCGGCG
>CAZZPI010000520.1:0-1601 GCA_964655865.1 uncultured Nitrospiraceae bacterium | reverse complement strand
GTTTAGAAACCACCCCAGGTACTCCGTCTGATATCCGTACTGATATGGTCTCTGAACCACGACGAATGATGGCGCTTTGTGCACGATGGGAAGTCGGGTGACGTAGACATAAGAGCGGCTTGCGCCGGCAAGCTGCGAGACGGCGCTTTTCCAGTCTTCCGCATACTGGAGGGAAGCCGAGATGAGAACGAGATCGTAGGTGCGCGCGAAACATTCGTTGTCTTCGTGGTAGAAATGGGCATCGGGGAACAAGAGGCGACCTTTCTCGCACAGGAGCCGTAATTCCTTGCAGTGGTAATCGATCTTTACGTCGGGCACGACGTTCTTCGTCAACGGATAATACAATCCAAGGCCTCCTCCCCAATCGAGCAGGGAAAGGGCTTGTTTGTTTCGAGCAGCGAGTGCCGCCACATAGGCGTAGCACATCATAGTGTTGTGCACCGCGTGCTCTCGATCGGAGGGAAGTGCGTTGTCATTGATGATCCCCACTGGCTTGCGGCCGGCGATCAAGCGTAAGGATCCTTCCCAGTTGGACGATTGCACTTCGAGGACACTTTGGTGGTTCCAGCCCTGAGTCCGGGATGAGACATATGCCCAACCCTCTGGGACGTATTCCCATTCCGGTGGATTTGGCGGGGCCATTGCAGCGAGAGCGCCGTGAACGCCTCTTCTCAGGCAATACCTTCCGATCTGGACAAGAACAGGCGGCAACACATGTCTCACCAGTTTCTTCAGGATCACTTCGGGCGGCTCGGGTCCTGCGGTCATGAGATTTCCATTCACTCGATCAAAATCGACTGCCTGAGTCTACTCGGCACGCCTGGCCGGCACACGAACCGCCTCAGTTGTCAAGCCATCGGCCGCACCTACTTGCATGCAGAAAACGAGAGCCATGACTTGGCCTTCCTCAGGATTCCATGGTTCCGTCGGCCACTCTCCCGTAAGTGGCGATGCACGGTTCCGAGCATGACGCGGGAGATCTCGTCCACCCCGAAACAACCCTCGTACTCGAAGGCGACATCGGCGGCGAAACCAAACTGCCGGTCGAGACATGCAAACACCCACAGTAAGAGATATTGCCGCCGGTCAGATTTCGCGGCAGCCATCGACGCCAGGGTTCGCAGGTACCGGGCATTGACCCACCCGGGAGTGATTTTGTGCGAGGCCATCGACTCTGCTATCGATTCGGACTGACCCATTGTCTTAAGTCGGTCCAGCGTCATCTTGCGCAAGGTCTTGTCGCGGGTGATGCCCGCGTTGTTGACCAGCACGTCGATCCCGCCGGCCTCCGCGGCCACTTCCTCCACGACCCGGGTCACTTCCGCGGCCGCCGAGACGTCCGCCTTCTTGAAAACCGCCCGGCCCCCGCCGGCCTTGGCGGCCTGATCCATTTCGGACTGGAACTCGCTGGGATTCAGGTCCAGGAACCAGACCGAGGCGCCTTCCCGCAGGAAGTCCAGCACGATCTCCTTGCCGATGCCGCGGGCTCCCCCGGTCACCAGCGCCTTCTTGCCCTTCAACAGCATGGTTCTTGAGCTCCTTGTCAGATCCGGGCGATTTCTTCCTTCTTACCCGCAGGGAGGCAGGGCACTTCCTTGGTG
>CAZZPI010000519.1:0-1604 GCA_964655865.1 uncultured Nitrospiraceae bacterium | reverse complement strand
GCGGGAGCCGGTGATCCTGGGGACGGGGGGCGGCATCAAGCAGGCGGAACAGCATTTCAGCGGCGAGCCGGTCCTCGTGGTGAACGGCGATACGCTGTTCGAGCTGAACCTCGATTCCCTCATCGCGTTTCATGCGCAGCGACAAGCGGCCGCGACCCTGGTGGTTCGGAAAGATCCGGAAGTGGAGCGATGGGGTCTTGTCGAACTCGGCGATCAACAACGGATCGTGCGGATCACGGGGCAAGGCTTGGCCGAAAAGCAGCCCACCGAGCCGCGGATGTTCGCCGGCATCCACATCCTGCACCCCCGGTTGCTGCGCGAAGTACCGAAGGGGAAGGAATCCTCGATCATCCATGCCTACGTGTCCGCGATCGAACGAGGCGAAACCGTGCTCGGCTATGATCTCGAAGGGTATTGGTCCGACATCGGAACGCCGGAGCGCTACGCGCAGGCGGAGCGCGATGCCGCCGCGGGAGTGATCAGGCTGGCGGCCAGAAAGTAAGAAGAGGTCCGACTCTACCCTGGCGGCTACTGCGTGGTGGACTGGTCCGTCGCGATGTTGAACTGACGGATCAAACGAGCCAGATAGGTTCGTTGCAATCCCAGCCTGGCTGCGGCGCGGGTTTGATTGCCGTGTTCTTCCTGAAGGGCGTGAAGAATGAGCGCGCGAGCGTGCGCCTTGGTCGATTCGTGGTAGGGGAGATCGAGAAAGGCGAGGGAAGTCTCCTCCAAGGCGTGTTTCTTGGTGTCGTGATTCGTCAACGCCAGCCACTCGGGTTGGATCAGGTCGTCCGGACTCAAGACCACGGCGCGCGCGAGGACGTTGTCGAGTTCACGGATGTTGCCCGGCCAGCTATAGGCCTGGAGAGCTTTTTGGGCGGCCGCGCTCAGTCTCATGCCGGGGCGTTTCGCCTCGCGCGCATGTCGCTCCAGAAAATGCTCGGCGAGCGCCGGAATGTCCTCGGGTCGGTCCCGCAAGGGGGGCAATGAGAGCGTGATGACGTTGAGGCGAAAGAAGAGATCCTCGCGGAACTGCCCCGCCTTCACGGCCTGCTTGAGGTCTCTATTGGTGGCGGCGATCACGCGGATGTTCACGGAGACCAGGCGAGTGCCCCCCACCCGATGAAACTCCCGATCCTGCAGGACGCGTAACAGCTTGGCTTGGAGGGACAGCGACATGTCGCCGATCTCGTCCAGGAAGATGGTTCCCCCGTCGGCCATCTCCAACTTCCCCTTCTGCAGCCGGTCGGCTCCGGTAAAGGCCCCGCGCTCGTGTCCGAACAACTCATTCTCCAGCAGGGTTTCCGTAAGCGCGACGCAATTGATGACCACCATCGGGTTTGCCGCCCGATGGCTCCACTGATGGATGGAGCGCGCGAACAATTCCTTGCCGGTTCCGCTCTCTCCCAACAACAGCACCCCCGCGTCCGAGGTGGCGGCGCGTTTCGCTGCCTCGATGATGGGGCGAATCTTGGCGCTGGTCCCGATGATGGAGGCATAACGGCTTTCCACCTCGGACTTGAGGACCGCGACCTGCCGTTTCAGCGTATCCCGTTCCAGCGCCTTGCCGAGAATGCTCTCGCGCAGGGGCGAGTCGAAAATCC
>CAZZPI010000518.1:0-1628 GCA_964655865.1 uncultured Nitrospiraceae bacterium | reverse complement strand
CATCGTCAGTAACGGCTCGCCGCGCCAGGAGCCCAGGACGAACACGAACGCGACAACCGCCAGCGCCAGCCACAGCAGCGTGTAGCCGAATTGTTCCAACCGCCGCTGAAGCGGTGTTTCCGTCCGTTCGGCCTCGGCGGCCTGCTGGATCATGGTCGCGATCCGGCCGAGCTCCGTTCGGAGCCCCGTTGTGACGACAAGGGCGCGGGCTTTTCCCGAGGCGGCGATAGTGCCCATGAACGCCATGTTCGTCCGATCGGCCAATGGCACCTCCTCCTGATCCAGAGGGGCCGCGTGCTTCTGGACGGGCGTCGACTCACCGGTGAGCGAGGCTTCTTGAGTCTGGAAATTGGCGGCATAGATCAGGCGGGCATCAGCGGGAATGCGGTCGCCGGCTTCCAGGAGGATCAAATCACCGGACACCAATTCGCGCGCCGCGACGGATTGCAGAGCGCCATCGCGAATGACCCGCGCCATCGCCACCGACATCTTCCGCAGCGCCGCCAGGGACCGCTCGGCCCGGAACTCCTGCACGAACCCAAGCACGCCGTTGAGGAACACGATGGCCATGATCGCCGCTGCGTCGAGCCAGTCCTCCAAGAGACCAGAGATGATGGCCGCGCCGATCAGCACCCAGATGATGACGCTCGTGAACTGCGAGAGAAACAGTCGCAGGAGAGAGGTGGGCGGGACTTCCGGCATCTCGTTGGCTCCGTCGCGCGTAAGTCGGGCAGCCGCTTCAGCGGTGCTGAGGCCGGCCTCAAGACTCGTGCCGAGATCCGTGGCCACAGCCTCCACCGCGAGCCTATGCCAGGACCTCACGGCCGGCGTTTCATGCACGGTGTTCATTCGCCTTCCGCTGTCTATCGAAAGAGAAGCCATAATCCCAGCACATAGGCGACGATCATCAAGAGACTGTCCGGTTCGATCAGCATGAAGCGCTTTTCGGCCCGGTAGATGATCCCCATCAATCCGAGGTTCATCATCAGAATCGACCACAAGGCTGTGAGCGCATGCGTCTGGCTGACATGGCTCAGCAAGCTGCCTCCTCTATAGGCCACATCGGCAAACAAGAACGCGGCCATGTTGAAGGCGTTGCTGCCGAAGAGATTCCCCACGGCCAAATCGAATGCGCCCAGACGGACCGCGGCGATCGAAGTCACCAACTCGGGCAGCGATGTGGTGATGGCGACCAATGAGGTCCCGATGAAGGTCGCGCTGGTCCCGGTCTCTTGAGCGATGCGATCAGCGGACCAGGCGAGAACCGGCGCCGCCATGAGCAATACCGACGCTGCGACCGAAAAGCCGATGACGGCGCGCCGCAGGTCCGCACGACGAGTCGTTACATCGTCCTGTTTGCCCACGACTCCTTCGACCAGCGCTTCCTGCTCCCGTTGTCGACGCTTCATGTCCTCTTGCCGAAACACGAGCCGCATACCCAGCACGTAAATGAAAAAGAGCGTCAGACTCCCGAGGCCCACTCCGAGATGAGTCACATTGACCTGTAGCAGCACGAAGAACGCGGCAAGGCCCGTGAGCACCATGGCCAGCGCGGCCGTCAGCGTATGCTCCAACGCCGCCTCTTGCCAGACCCGCTTTTGCCGGTGCAGGAGGTCGATGAGGCCGAG
>CAZZPI010000517.1:0-1667 GCA_964655865.1 uncultured Nitrospiraceae bacterium | reverse complement strand
GCCGCGCTGTTGAGCAAGGCCGACCTGCTGACGGGGATTGTGGGAGAATTTCCCACGCTCCAGGGCATCATGGGTGGAGAGTACGCCAGGCATGACGGCGAGCCTGAAGCCGTCTGCCGGGCGATTCGCGAGCAATACCTGCCCCCCTCGCTCGAGGGCCCGCTGCCCAAGAGCCTCGAGGGGAAAATCCTCTCGCTCGCCGACCGTCTCGATACGATCGTCGGATTCTTTCGCGTCGGGATCATCCCGACGGGCTCCGAGGATCCCTTTGCGCTCCGCCGGCATGCCACCGCGCTCGTTCGCATTGTCGTCGATTTGAACTGGACGTTGGACCTGACCCAGTGTGTCGCGGCCGCCCAAGAGTTGTTGAACAAGCAGGGCGTGGCCGCTGCGGGCGACTCATCCGAATTCGGCAAGGACACGGGCGACAATCCGATCGGGTTCATCGCCGAACGCCTGCGGTTTTTCGGAAGGACGGTTCACCGTCTCCGCGATGATGTGATGGACGCGGTGCTCAGGTCGGCGTGCCAGGGTCCGTTCGACCTTGTGGACCTCCTTGAGAAGATGAAAGCCTTGCAGGCCATCGCGAGCCGCCCCGAATTCGATCCGCTGATCATCGGGTTCAAACGGGCGCATCGCCTGACTGAAAAAGAGCAGTGGGAGCGCGGACCGGTGGATCCGGCGAAGTTTCAACACCAGGCCGAAGCGGAACTGCACAAACGAGTTCAGGACGGGAAAGAGCGCTGTGCCCAGTGGCTCAAGCGTCGCGAGTATGGCGAGGCGTTGGATCTGCTGGTCTCCCTCAAGCCGGTGATCGACGGCTTCTTCGGGGCCGTCATGGTCAACGCGGATGATCCGGTGATTCGAGGAAACCGCCTCTCGCTGTTGAAAGCGGTCGATGATTTATTCTGTTCGTTCGCCGACTTTTCCCGCATCGTCGTGCAGAACCCATGAGAACGGGGTACCACCCGATGATCACGGCGTCGATGGGACTCAGCGAGGAATCGGAACGACAGGCGCGGCGCGTATCTCGGTTTTCGACCGGCGTCACGCTCCTGATGATCGTCGTCTGTAACGCGATGCTGCTGTTCGGTGTATGGCTGAGCGGAGTGAATCTGGAGCGTCTCATCTCGATCCCCGACCGGTTCAATCCGGCGCAGGACGTCTGTCTGCGGACCGGATGGCATAAGGTGGTGGGCTCGGTTGAGATGGTCAAGCTGTGCTCGGAATGGATCAAGCTATCCGATCGGTCCGGCGTCCCCCACAAATTTGCACAGGAAACGGAAGTCAAGCAAGACGCCCAGGGGCGCCTCTATCTCGACTCCGGCGCTCGGGTGGATTATCGTCTGTTTGTGTGGGTGGGATACGTCGGCTTGATCGTCGCGTTCGGCGTCACCGCAAGACGATACCTCGTCGGCCGCTATCGGCTTCGTCTGGAAGCCGCGGCGGCGAAGCATCCATCATCCGTTCATTGACGGTACGAAAGAAGGAGAAAGCCAGCGTGGGCAAGAACTACGTTTACTATTTCGGCGACGGTAAGGCGGAAGGCAAAGGCAACATGAAGGAACTGCTCGGCGGCAAGGGAGCCGGGCTGGCGGAAATGACCAATCTCGGCATCTCGGTGCCGCCAGGGTTCACCATCAGCACCGAGGCCTGCGTCGAATATT
>CAZZPI010000516.1:0-1678 GCA_964655865.1 uncultured Nitrospiraceae bacterium | reverse complement strand
ACCCCGATGACTTCCATGTGGGACGATCCCAACGAGGAGACCTGGATCGATTTCATGGTGGTGTGGAGATAGGCCAAGTTGCTCTCGTGAAAACGACGCGTTTCCGCTTCTTCGCGACCGAAGGCTTTGACCATGCGAATGCCCGCGAGCGTTTCTTGGAGCGTCGAAGCCATGTCTCCCATCCGTTCCTGCCCGCGCAGGGAGAGACTCCGGAGCCGCTGCCCCATCCGCACCATCGTGATGACCGCGAGCGGCACCACCACGACGGAGATCATCGCCAACTTCCAGTGCTGATAAAAAATGACCCCGAGCATCGCCAGAAACGTGAGGCCTTGCTGGAAGATATCTTTCAAAACTCCGGCGATGGCGTTGGCCATCAACGAGACATCGTTGATGACGCGGGAGACGAGTCTCCCGGAGGTACTCGCATCGTGGTAGCTGACCCGCAGCCGAACCAGCCGGCCGAAGAGCTCCCGTCGGACGTCCGTGATGACCCGGTACCCGACCTGACTCATCAAATAACTCTGGCCGTAGTTGAACGCCCCTTTGAGGACGGCCACGGTGAGAATCACCAGCGGGAGGATGATCAGCAGGGTTTCGTCCTTGCTGATGAAGATGCCGTCGAGCACCGGCCGGACGAGCCATGCATAGGCGCCCGAAAGTCCGGCCACGAACGCCGCGCACACGAACGCTCCGCCAAGCCGCCATTGATAGGGCCTCAGGTACCGGATGAGCCGGAAGAAGCGGGTCAGGCTCGACATTGGCTTACCACCACCGAAGCAGCCCGTTGTGAGGCGCCCGGGTTTCCGAGAGCTTCGCGGACCTTGCGGAGAGCGATTCGCATCTCGTCGCATGCCGTTCGGTCCCGGAGGAGCCGGACCGCTTCCACGCCGATTCGTTCAGGCGTCGCCTCGTGCTGAAGCAGTTCAGGCACGATCAGCCGGCCCGCAACCAGATTGACCAGTCCGATCCATGGAACGCGCACGAGCAGCCTCCCCAAAAGGTACGTGAACCAATGAAGCTTGTATACGAGGATCATCGGCGTGCCGATCACGGCCGCTTGTAAGGTGGCCGTCCCGGAGGCGACGATCAGCAGGTCGGAGGCTGCCATCACTTCATTGGCCTGTCGCCGTACTACGCGGACGGAAACCGGACTCCCCTCGAGGCACTCGTGCACCAGCGCGTCCTGGATCGTCGGAGCCTGCGCAAGGAGAAACTGCGCCGTCGGCTCCACCCCCCGGAGCCGCGCGGCCGCCGACAACATCAGGGGCAACAGCATGCGCACTTCGCTCTCCCGACTGCCCGGCAAGAGTCCGACCACCGGCGCCCGTTCGTCCAGTCGAAACAGCCGCCGCAAGGCTGCCTTGTCGTACGAGGGAGCCACCGCATCCAACAAAGGGTGGCCGACGAAGGTGCAGGGCACCCCCGCCTGACGGTACAAGTCCTCCTCGAACGGCAGGATCACGACGACATGGTCCACCCGCCGCTGAATCCACTTCATCCGTCTCGCTCTCCAGGCCCAGAGCTGGGGCGCGATGTAATAGAGGACGCGGCGACCGGCCGCCTTCGCGACCTTCGCGAAGTGAAAGTTGAGACCGGGATTATCGATCAGCACCACCAGGTCCATGGCACCGACTTGAGCCAACGGCGGCTTGCGAGGCCCCCAAGGACCAGCCCC
>CAZZPI010000515.1:0-1714 GCA_964655865.1 uncultured Nitrospiraceae bacterium | reverse complement strand
GACGGGGAACTATACGGCCCCGTACGCCGTCTGGGAGCCGATTCTGACCGCCGATGATTTTTACGACCGGTCCTCGACCGAGCGGCGCTTGATTTTTCAAGCCCTGTGCTTCACGGCAAAGGAAGAGGCCGATCCGTTCTGGAGAAAGCTGCTGACGGAATGGTCCTGGACGAACCGGAAAAAGAAAGAAGAGTCCGCGGTGCTCGCGGCCGAAGCGCTCGGCAAAGCGGCGACGCCCTCGGCCTTGGCCGCCCTCGAGTTCGGTCAACAAAAGGGAAACGCCGCGGTCCGAGAAGCGTGCCGGACGGCTCTCAGGGTCGCATCGAAGCAGCGGACGGGAAGTGAGGCAAAGAGCGCGTGAGCATCTATAAGACCAATACGGCGACTCCCCTTGAGAATGAGCCCCCAGCAGAACCGCTGCTGATCCACGAAAAGTCCCTGACCCAAAAGATCGGCAAGGGCTCGGAGGCTCGGGACATCGTCGATCAACAGATCGTGATGCTGGGCATGCAACTCGTGACTCAGCTCAGCGTGCTGCTCAAGACCTCCCGCCTTCATGGGCAAGAGAATTCGGCGTTCGATAAGCCGATCGAGACCACCTTGACCTTGATTTCGACGTTGGCTGCTGATCGACCGGTCGTCATCCGAGTCCAGAACGATTTCCTGTTCCTCGGCGAGACGCACCTCAAGGCGACCGCCCAGGAGCTGTCGGTCTTCTCGAACTTCATCGACAGCCTGAACACGTGGAAAGTTGGCGGCGTGATCTTCGACAATCAGGTCAAGTCCAAGGACCTTCGTGAATTCGCCCATGCCTTCGTGACGTTGGACCCGGCCACCCATACGCTCCAAGACCTGCAAGCCGAGCTGGCCAGGCGAGGCGTTGCCGGAATCACGCTGGAGGAGCCGAGAGCGTTCCGCGACATCGGGCGTGCGCAAGCCGCCGCGAAAAGCAGGTATGTCGACGCCGCCGGTGCAGTGGGGGAGCTTACCCAGCGAGTGCGCGAGGGAGGCACCCTCAGTTTCAAGCAGGCCAAGCGGGCGATACAGAACATTGTCGATCTCATGAATCAAGACGAGGCGAGCCTACTCGGCCTCACGAACCTGCGCTGTCACGATCAATACACTCACAACCATTCAGTAAACGTGGCGCTGTTGTCGATGGCATTGGGAAACCGCGCGGGCTACCCCAAGGTCGAGCTGGCTGACTTGGGATTGGCCGCCTTGTTTCACGACATGGGAAAGGCCAGCATCCCCCAAGACATCCTGAACAAGCCGGGAGACTTTACCGAGGAGGAGTGGACCGCAATGCGGAGCCATCCCACGGAAGGGGTCCTGAACATCGCGAAACTCCGCGGCATCACCAACCTTCCCGGTCGGATGGTCGCCGCCGCCTTTGAGCATCATATGAATTGCGATCACTCCGGATATCCGAAGCTCAGCGTGTCATGGAAGATTTCTCTTACCGGGCGGATCTTGATGATCGCAGACTGTTATGACGCCATGACCTCTTCGCGAGTCTATCGCCGCGAGCCCATCTCTCCGGCCCGTACGCTGCAACTTATGCTGGCCAAGGCCGGCACCGCCTTCGATCCCGTGTTGATGAAACTCTTCGTTACGTGCGTGGGCATCGTCCCGATCGGCAGCCTGGTCATGCTTGACTCCGACGAGCTGGCCGTCGTGCTCAAGCCGGCCAAAGAAAAGGAAGCCGCGGACC
>CAZZPI010000514.1:0-1742 GCA_964655865.1 uncultured Nitrospiraceae bacterium | reverse complement strand
GGAGCATGTCTTGAAACAACTCGGCTACGGCGACGACGCGTATTTCCAAGAGGTCGGCCAGCGGGTCAAAAAAGAGGTCCAAGAAGGGGTCGAGTTCGCGGAACGGAGTCCCTTGCCGGAAGGGCCGGAAGTCTTGGAGGGAGTCTTTGCCACCGAGGACGAGGTGTAAACATGACGACGGCGACGGCGACAGGCGAAGTCACGTATCTCGAAGCCATTTCGCAAGCACTGGACGAAGAAATGACCCGCGACGAGCGCGTCTTCCTTCTGGGTGAAGACATCGGAGCTTATGGGGGAGCGTTCAAGATCACGGAAGGGTTTCTTCAAAAGTACGGTGAATGGCGCGTGCTCGATACCCCCCTCTCCGAATCGGGATTCGTCGGAGCGGCGATCGGCGCGGCCATGATGGGTCTTCGTCCGGTGGTGGAAATGCAGTTCGCAGACTTTATCTCGTGCGCGTTCGATCAGATCACGGAAGTGGCGGCCAAGAACCATTACCGGTGGGGTGCGCCGGTGCCCATGGTCATTCGGGCTCCGTTCGGCGGCGGCGTGCACGGCGGCCCGTTTCATTCCGAATGTCCTGAGGGCTGGTTCTTCCACTCGCCCGGACTTAAGCTGGTCGCTCCGTCGACACCCTATGATGCGAAGGGACTCCTGAAGGCCGCCATCCGCGACCCCAACCCGGTCATCTATTTTGAGCACAAGTTCCTCTACCGCCGGGTGAAGGCGGTGCTGCCGACAGAAGACTTCATCGTCCCGATCGGCCGGGCGGAAGTGAAGCGGACCGGTACCGACATCACGGTAGTAACCTACGGAGCGATGGTGCACCTCGCGTTGGAAGCGGCCGACGTGCTGGCCAAGGACGGTATCGACCTGGAAATCGTGGATCTCCGCACGTTGATCCCGCTCGACAAAGAGACGATCTTCAATTCGGTGCGCAAGTCCAGCAAAGCGATCGTGCTCCACGAGGACAACAAGACCGGCGGCATCGGCGCGGAAATCGCCGCATTGCTGGCTGAGGAATGTTTCAGTTGCTTGGACGGGCCGATCCTTCGGATCGCCGCGCCTGATACGCCGATTCCGTTCAGCACGCCACTGGAGGAATATTTTCTGCCGAAGGTCGGCGACATCGTGACGGCGGCGAGAAAGTTGGCAGCATATTGATTGATTGAACCCGGGCGAGAAGCTACAGGCACGAGGCTATGGGCCACAAGAGAACTCACTCCTTGCGTCTCTTCCCTCGCCTATAGCCTATCCCCATCACCCCAGGAGGCTACTTGGCGACTGACATCATCATGCCCCAACTCGGCGAAAGCATCGCTGAGGGGACCGTCGTGAAATGGCTGGTGCCGAAGGGCGGCCGGATCGAGAAAGACCAGCCCCTGTTGGAAGTCGAAACCGACAAGGTCTCGCTGGAAATTCCTTCTCCGAACAGCGGCGTCTTGACCGAGATCGTCGTCAAGGAAGGCGAAACGGTGCCGGTGGGGACGTTGCTGGCTCGTCTTGCAGCCGAAGCGCCGGATACCGCGGGCGTGATCAATCGGGTCGGCGGGGTCGTGGTGCGGCCGATGGAGGCGACCCCTGAAACTGACGATCATTATTCGCCGGCTGTGCGGCAACTGGCCAAGGAGCACGGTGTGCATCTCGCCGAGATCAAGGGAACCGGCGCCGGCGGGCGAGTGACGAAGAAGGACGTGCTGGATTACGTCGAAAAGATGAAGGTCGCCCCGGCGCCTGCCCCA
>CAZZPI010000513.1:0-1742 GCA_964655865.1 uncultured Nitrospiraceae bacterium | reverse complement strand
CACGCTGCCCGCCACCGATCCCTATTCGCATACGATGCCCGAGTGGCCGTGGGTCGAACACGCGTGGTTGAGCGACGCGCTGCTCGCCGGACTCTATCGAGGATTCGGCCGCCTCGGTCCGCTCATGGTGATGTTGTTTTTCGCGGGGGTGATGCTCGGCGCCTGCCTCATCGCGGGCAGCATCGGGAGGGCTTCGATTGCGGCACGCCTGATCGCGACAGTCGCTGTCTTGAACGTGGCGCTACCCTTCCTAGGGGCGAGGACGCAACTCGTGTCCATGGCGGGGCTGGCCACCGTACTCTGGATCTGCGAACGGGCCAGGGCCGGGCGCGAAACTCTGCTCTGGTGGCTTCCGGCGCTGTTTCTCCTCTGGGGCAATCTTCACGGCGGGTTTACGGGAGGGCTGTTTCTCCTGGCACTCTGGATCGCCGCCGGCATGTTAGTCCGCATCTTGCTCATGATGAAGCCCTCGCTCGAGTCCCACATCACGGAGCCGATCATGCGCGGGCCCCACTTGCGCAAGCTTGTGCTCTGCGCGGGCCTCGCCGCCTGCGTAACTATTCTGAATCCGTACGGCTGGCGCCTCCACGGCGAGATCTTCGAGTCCCTGACCGACCGCTTCATGTTGGCTACGCTCCAGGAGTGGCAGCCCGTTTCACTCGCGACGCTCGCCGGCAGGAACGTCCTCTTCTATCTGTCGGTGCTCGCCCTTACGGCCGCCTGGGGCTATCGAAAGGTGGAACCGGTTCGTTGGGTCGTGGTGTTGGTCTTTCTGGGGTTTGCGCTACGCCACCTGCGGAACATCCCCTTATTGCTGATCGTCAGTCTGCCCCTGTGCGCGGACCTCGTCGAGGCATTGCTGACTCGGGGGGTCGCGATGGCCTTGCGCATCGGACTGCCGACCAAGCGTGGGTGGTTGTCGCTCACCGCCGGCGTGGCTCTGTGGATGATGGTCATGGGCGGCGACCATCTCCAGCGCATTGTGAAGTGCGGACTCGATCCCGCCGCATATTTTCGCGAGACCGAGGCCCCGATCGAAGCGGTCGAATGGATCAAGAGTCACCGCGATCACGTCGGCTCGAATCTCTACAACGACTACGGGCACGGCGGGTTTCTGGAATGGTGGCTGCCCGAGCACAAGATTTTCATCGACGGCCGTATGCCGGCCTGGCGCCTTGGAGAGCGGAGGATCTTTGAGGACTACATCGCGTTGAACAATGGGAATCCGCCAGCCCTCGACGTGCTGGACAAGTATGACGTGAATTGGGCGATCGTCAGCCGGCAGACTCCGCTCGGCGTCGCGCTCGCTTCCCACGGTCTTTGGCGGACCGTGTACGAGGATCGGAAGGTACGGATATTCGTGAGATCATAACCCTCGATGTTCCTGATCGCTCGTTTCGAGATGGCGCGCAACCATTCATGAGCCACGAACATCAGTGCGCGGCGGAACCCTTGCGGCTCAAGGCCGATGCGGACACAGGCTCTGAGAAAGAGCTGAGTTCGTACTTGCCTCGAGCATGATCCCGACGAACCCCCCACAGGTCACGCAACATGCGGAATCCGTCTCGAAGCACGCGCACTTTAGAACCGGCTTGATCCGCCCAATTGATCGGCACTTCCGTAATCCGATAGCCGCGTCGCTGCGCCACGTACAGCAATTCCAAGTCGATCCCGTATCCGTCCAGACGGGAGACGGAGAACAGATCTTGGGCGGCCTTCCGTGTAAACAACTTGAACCCGCA
>CAZZPI010000512.1:1129-1755 GCA_964655865.1 uncultured Nitrospiraceae bacterium | reverse complement strand
GATCGACTTCGTGGGGGCGACGCCGGATCAATCGATCACGTATAACTTCGGCACCAGTGTGACCGGTGAGGGCGGGACCGGGTTGGACGGAACGACCCAGTTCGGCTCCCAGTCGGCAGTGGTTCAGCAAACCCAGGACGGCTACGCCGCCGGGACCTTGCAATCGTTCTCGATCGGCGGTGACGGAATCATCAGCGGACGGTTTTCCAACGGCCAACTGAGGGCCCTCGCCCAGGTCGTCTTGGCGCGCTTCCCCGATCCGATCGGCTTGATCCGGACCGGCAAGAACACCTTCGCCGCCTCGGGATCTTCAGGACAGCCGGTCAACGGCACGCCCGACAGCGCCGGACTTGGCCGGATCCTGGCGAGCACCGTCGAATTATCCAACGTCGATCTCGGAGAGAGCTTTATCGACATGATCGCCGCGCAGCGGGGCTTCCAGGCCAATTCGCGAGTCATCACCACATCGGATGAGCTGCTTCAAGAACTCGTGAATCTCAAGCGGTAACGCCACGGCGAGCGGGGAGTCGGCTCACGAAGCCGGCTCCCTCTGGTTCTTGGCGCGACAGAAGCTGCCGGTTCACTCACCCCAGGGCCATGGCGCGCCAGCCGTACCTGAGGGCCAT
>CAZZPI010000512.1:0-1029 GCA_964655865.1 uncultured Nitrospiraceae bacterium | reverse complement strand
GAAGGTCCTGGCCCATGAAGCGGGGTCGCTTCGCGACGGGAATCATTCCGTCGCCTTTCGGTCGAGCTGCGCTCGACACGGGAGGGGGCCCAAACCAACATCCCTCCCTCTGGTTCTTGGCGCGACAGAAGCCGCCGGTTCACTCACCCCAGGGCCATGGCGCGCCAGCCGTACCAGAGGGCCATGAAGGTCCTGGCCCATGAAGCGGGGTCGCTTCGCGACGGGAATCATTCCGTCGCCATTCCGTGTTCTCCGCCGTCATCTTTCCTTCAAGAAGAAAGGAAGTCAGCGTCAGCTTTCTGACGTCGTCAAGGTTCTGGCAAGCGCTGACGTCCACAGCACCGGCCGCGCTGCTCAATCATCGACCGGATCCGGCGAATTCTTCGGGCATTTTGCACGAGCGCTATCGGCGCGCTTCCTCGATCGAATGGCATATGCATTGCACTCACTGAAGCGCCGGTCACATCACGTTCTGGGAGGACACGATGGCAGAAGCGGCAGCAGAAGAAACCAAAGCGGTCATCCCCGTCGCCCCCGGGATTCCGATCAAGCTCGTGCTCCTGATCGGGATCGGCACCTTGCTGCTTGGGGCAGGGGGGACCTTTGGCCTTATCAAACTAACGAGCGGCGGCCACAAGAGCGAAGGTCACGCAGAGGAACCGGTCGCGGCGAAAACGGAGGCTCCTGCAGAGCACGCCAAGTCCGGGGCCGCATCGGCGGGAACGCCAGGAGCCATTTTCGACCTGGAGCCTTTCATCGTTAACCTGGCCGACACGCCTGAGATCCGCTACTTGAAGGTCACCGTCAAGCTCGAGCTGGACAAAGCCGACGCGGCCTCTGAGCTCACCAGCCGCCTGCCTCCGATTCGCGATGCCGTCCTCGTCTTGCTAACCGGAAAAGATTCGGCCACGCTCCGCACGCCCCACGGCAAATTCCAACTGCGCGAGGAAATGACGCAGCGCGTCAACGCGTTGCTCCCACGGCCGCTCGTGCGTTCCGCGTATTTCACCGAGTTCGTGATTCAGTAGC
>CAZZPI010000511.1:0-1757 GCA_964655865.1 uncultured Nitrospiraceae bacterium | reverse complement strand
TTCTTGGCGCGACAGAAGCCGCCGGTTCATTCACCCCGGGGCAATGGCGCGCCAGTCGTACCACAGGGCCGTGACGGTCTTGGCCCATGAAGCGGGATCGCTTCGCGACAGGAACATTCCGTCGCCATTCTGTTCGAGCTGCCGCCGTCCGCCAGTGTACCGAACTCATGGGACGTTGACAAACCGGGACTGTCCGTCACGGAAGGACGATGGGAAGGATCGCCCGAAACGTCTCGCACGCCATCTGGCTCAGGCGACCGTCCTCTACCGCGCGATCCGTGTGAGGCACGAACCGGGCCACCTTGATACACGATCGTTCGGCGAGCGCGGCCGCAATCTGCGACCTGCGGTCCCGCGTCATCGGCATGGTATAGCCCTCGCCGGCCTTCCACTCCCACAAGGTCGGCGCCAGCGAGAGGCAGAGCCCTCGGTCGGTCAGCGACTGGAAGCGATCGACGATGTTCTTCTTGTAGCGCTTGATCAGGCGGCCTTCCAGCAATAGGGCGAACACGGTGTGATGGCCCCACCAGAACAAGGAGCGGAAGGTAAACGTGTCGTCGCCGAGGAAGTGTCTGGGAAAGTCGAGGTACTGGTACGGGAAGTCCTCCAAATGTTCCCCTTTGACGAACTGACATTTCGTGGGATCGAAGTCCGGCGGTATTAATACCGTGTGCGACTCCACTTCTGCCCGAAGGCCGGCATGGATCGTCTCGAGCATGGCCCGAATGGTCTCGCTCGCTCGGGCCTTCACATGAAACACGTGCGCGTCACGAATCAGGGCGAGTTCCTCGGAGGTAAACCGAGGTAGGCTGCCGGCCATGGACCCTGCTTCACTCACGCGGGTGGATGGTGCGTCTCGAACGCGGCGACGGCGATGTCCATCAGATAGCGGCACTCAGCGCAACGAAGGCCGAGCGCATCCTCCGTGACATCCATCGCGCGGATCGTGACGGAGAGCGGATGACGCTCCAGACAATGCAACAGCCGAGCACGATGCGAAGCGGCGTCCCCGGAAGCCGCGTGTCCGGAGGGCGGCGAGAAGATGTCGGACACCGCGACGTAGTGCACCAGTTTGCAGGAACGACAGGGCACCACCAACCGGTTCTCGGGATCCATCCGCTTCAGCGACAAGCACAGTGGATGGACCGCGAAACACTGCTGCAGAAACGCCCCTGAGCGGGAGATGTCGGCCATCGGCGCCCCAGCAGGGGAAACGGCAACCGCGT
Source organism: uncultured Nitrospiraceae bacterium (assembly GCA_964655865.1). Lineage (GTDB taxonomy): Bacteria > Nitrospirota > Nitrospiria > Nitrospirales > Nitrospiraceae > JBBIJI01. The sequence continues at coordinate 531 of CAZZPI010000511.1, read as the reverse complement.
GCGGGCGTTATCCTCGCCACACACCCAACAGAGCTAACGTCAAGAGCGCACCGACCGCATAGGGAACGAGACAGGAATAGAGCAAGGCATGGAAGGCGCGCTCCTGCGAGGTCGTGCGCTCGAGTTGTTCTTTGTACACGAATTCATAGGCGAGCACAGCGAGGGTCAGCGTCAGCACGAGGACTCGGCTGGTCCTCGGCCATGTATACTGCCCGCTGATCAGAAAGTTCGCCGTAAAGAACCCGCTCGAGAAGAGGAGAAAGGGCGCGATCGCCAGACGAATGCATTGGGAAAACCGGAGGTGCCACGTGGCTCGGTCACCGACTGCGGATCGTGCAGGAGAGGTCGTCACGAGCCGACCGCGACGGGCGCTCCCTCGTGAGTGCCCGGGCCGGAGGAAACCGTGGTCCCCGTATGACCGGCACGGCAGAGCTTGCATACCCGCGGGCGCGCTTTCAAAAAGCGGAACTTACCGCTGGCAAGACAACTGTAATGGACGAACTCGTTGCACGCCGTGCAGCGCGACCAGCC
>CAZZPI010000510.1:1447-1764 GCA_964655865.1 uncultured Nitrospiraceae bacterium | reverse complement strand
GCGGAAGGAAGCTGAGTTTGTAAAGCTCTTGCGGCCAATATTCGAATTCGCACAACCACTTCGGCGGAAGCGGCCGATAGGCGTCGAGGGCGGAGGCGGCTCGGATCACCTTGACGGTATGGAGGTACAGATCGCGAATAATGCGGCAGGCCCGCCGGTCCTTCCCGCAAGTGATCATCCCCAAGTCGGGAACGAGGACGATCCGTGGATTGGGCTCGCGCATCGAAATCCCGGGAGCCGGAGCATACTGTTGGAAGTAGCGCACATACTCTCCCCGATACCGCTCCACGCCCGCGCGGAGGGTTTCATTGATTGCC
>CAZZPI010000510.1:0-1437 GCA_964655865.1 uncultured Nitrospiraceae bacterium | reverse complement strand
AGGATCCGACGACGTGGACAGCTCTAAGAACAGCGGAGTTCGCTTGGTATGGAGAATATGGTCCGGAGTAAAGGGACCCGACTGGGTCAGCTATTGTGCGAGGGGGTGAGCGAGAAAGCTCAGCACTTCTGGATCATCGTCATATAACAGCAGCCCACGTTCGTAACGACCGAGCGCCCTGCGTAGCGCGAGCATAACTACAGCGGCCAATCGCTGCCGCATATCGGATCCCATCGGCGCAAGCTGGGCGGAATCGGGCCGACCGCGACTTTCTGGTTGGCGAATCGCCTGTTCCGCCGCCTGAACGGCCCATATCGTCTCCAGATAGGCCGCCTTGGCGCTTTCCCCCCAAGTCACCAACCCATGCTTATCTAGGATCAGGGCTCGCAATCTCGGATTGTTCCTGACCGCCTCCCCCACCGATTTTGCCGGCGCAAAACCCGGGCGAATGTACGGGATAAGACTGACCTCGTTTCGGTACACGCGTTGGATTACCGCGCCTCTGTCGGAAGTATCCGTCAGCGCACAGATTGCGTCGGCATGGGTGTGGAACACATAGGACGCCGGAATGAAGGCATGAAGGAGGGTTTCAATCGACGGCTTCGGCGCGGCAGGATCGAGGACGCACTTGAACTGAAAAGCGACCATGTCGTCATCCGCCAAAGCCTCGCGCCCGTATAGGGACAGTAATTCGTCGAGCCTCAGCGGGGCAAACTGGTTCGGAGTCGCCGTTTTCATGTCGAGCCCGCTTCCTTTGATCCAGAGGATCCGTATCTCACGCCCAAGGTGATCGGCCGCGATCATTTTGACGGAGGAATTGCCTCCGCCCCACTGAACCAAATCAGGATCCGCTCCGATCGTGCGGGTGGCATACACCAGGGCACCCAGTCCTTGGAGGTGCCCTGCTTCAGTATCTGACCAGCGATCCTGCATGGAAGCCACAAACTGCAATTCGGTGCCGCGGCTCATCCAGTGTCGGATAGGCAGTCGATAGCCTTACAGAAGAGACGCAGAGAAAGTGCGGGGGGTTTCGCATTGCGGTGCCTCTTCGAGGGCGAGAGAAGTCTTCCTGCATACCCGCAGTTATCGCTGCGGAAGCATGTTCTCCTCATCACTATCCAGAAGAGGTCCGAGCCAATAAACATCCGTTCGCCGGCTGAGGGTGCTCAGGAGGGGCGCACAGGGTCAGGAAATCGCGAACGATCAAGATGCGATATATCGCTCAAGATGCTCGATCAGCTCCTCCTTTTCCTCGATCATAAGGGCGACCATGTCGCGCAGGGAGACGATTCCAACAAATTCTACGCCGTCGAAGACCAGGAGATGGCGGCAGCGATGGTCTTTCATGAGGGTGAGGCAATAACTCGCGCTGTCCTTCGGGGTTACCTGAAGGAGATCTTTCGTCATCACATCCTTGATCTTCACCTATTCAGGGTC
>CAZZPI010000509.1:0-1799 GCA_964655865.1 uncultured Nitrospiraceae bacterium | reverse complement strand
GGGCGTCCTCCGCTTGCAGGAATCCCAGCTCGAGCCGCTCGATCTCAAGATCCTGAATCGGGCGCTGAAGGAGCTCCGGTATGCATTCGGGGTGTTTCAGAAATATCGCGGCCGCCCCAAGGTCAGTATCTTCGGCTCTGCCCGGACCGCGCTGGACGATCCGTGCTACCAGATGGCCTATGAATTCTGCCGCCGGATGGTCGAAGAGGGTTTCATGGTGATCACGGGAGGAGCGGACGGGATCATGAGGGCCGGGCAGGAAGGCGCCGGACGAGAGCATTCATTCGGGGTGAACATTCTGCTCCCGTTCGAGCAGGGAGCCAATGCCGTCATTGCGGAGGACCCCAAGCTCATTACCTTCAAGTATTTCTTCACGCGCAAGCTGACGTTTCAGAAAGAGTCCAATGCCATCGCGCTGTTTCCCGGTGGATTCGGCACCCATGACGAAGGGTTCGAGATCCTCACCCTGGCCCAGACGGGAAAGAGTGACCCGAAACCTATTGTGTGCCTGCATCCGCCCGGCTCCCAGTATTGGCATCAGTGGAACGCCTTCTTGACGGATCAACTGTTGAAGAAGCGGTTGATTAACGAGGAAGACCTGAGCCTGTTTCGAATCGTGGATTCCGTCGAAGACGGGGTGGCGGAAGTGCTGCAATTCTACCGACGCTATCATTCCTTGCGATTCGTGGGCCGGCAACTGGCGATTCGACTGAAGTGTCCGCTGACTCGACCGCAGACCGAGGAACTGAGCCCCCTCTTCCACGACCTGCTGGCCGAGGGGACGTTCGAACAGCGAGACGCTCTGCCGGAAGAACTCGACGAACCGGCGGTGAAGGACCTCCCGCGCCTGGTGTTTGTATCCAATCGGCGCAGCGCCGGCCGATTGCGTCAACTGATCGATTACCTGAACAGGCTCCCACGAGCGCCTCTCACCTAACCCGTTCCTTCGTTTGCGCCTCCCCTTGGGCCCCGTCACTGAATCATGTTATTCTGATTCCCCGATGATCGGTAAATGGAGAACCCAAGATATCCCGCCGGATGTGGTCTTCTATCATGCCGAATGTGCCGACGGGTTCGGCGCGGCGTGGGCCATCTGGAAACGATTTCGATCCGCGACCTACCAAGCGGTCAAGCACGGCTTTCCCCCTCCGGATGGGTTGGACGGCCGCAGGATCGTGATCGTGGACTTCAGCTATCCCCGAGCTGTGTTGGAAGACATGGCGCGTCGAACCGCCGATCTCTTGGTGCTGGATCATCACATTACCGCCGAGAGGGCATTACAAGGGTTGCCGTTCGTCCACTTCGATCAAAAGAAGTCAGGGGCCGTTCTCGCCTGGGAGTGGGTGCACGAGGAACCGGTTCCTTGGCTCCTTCTCTACATCCAAGACAAGGATCTCTGGCAGTGGGCGCTCCCGGGCAGCCGAGAAATTAATGCGGCGATCGCCTCCTATCCGTACGACTTCCAGGTATGGGATCGATTCGAGCAGAAGCAGTTGGAACAGGAAGGCCGGGCCATCCTCCGCTATGAAAACGAGCTCGTGAGCAAACTGGTTGCCCATGCCGAGATGGTGGAATTCCAGGGCACGGTGGTGCCGGCGGTACAGAGCGCCGTGCTGACCAGCCAAATCGGCGAGCGGTTGACTCCCGATCACCCCTTCTGCCTCATCTGGCACGACCGCGACGGACGCCGCTATTACAGCATGCGTTCGCAAGAGGGAGGCACCGACGTCGGAGCGATCGCGACTTCGTTCGGCGGAGGCGGGCACACGCATGCGGCCGGTTTCTCGGTACGCCTCCAA
>CAZZPI010000508.1:0-1819 GCA_964655865.1 uncultured Nitrospiraceae bacterium | reverse complement strand
CTGCAGACGATCGCGGAGAATCCATACTTCTTTTTTCTCTGCGTGGGCCCGACCGGCTCGGGCAAAACGACGACCCTCCATTCCGTGCTCGGCTACATCAACACCCCGGACATCAAGATCTGGACGGCCGAAGATCCCGTCGAAATCACGCAGTACGGTCTCCGCCAGGTTCAAGTGCATCCCAAGATCGGTTTCACGTTTGCGGCGGCGATGCGGTCCTTTCTGCGCGCCGACCCGGACGTGATCATGGTCGGTGAGATGCGTGACAAAGAGACCGCCGACATCGGGATCGAGGCCTCCCTCACCGGCCATCTCGTCTTGAGCACCCTCCACACGAACAGCGCGGTCGAAACCGTCACGCGTCTGCTGGACATGGGATGCGATTCATTCAGCTTCGCGGACGCGATGTTGGGCGTGCTTGCGCAGCGGCTGTCCCGTAAGATTTGCACGGACTGCAAGGAAAGCTATCAGCCGACACCGGAGGAACTTGCGGAGTTGCGGCAGAGCTACGGCCCTGAGCGTTGGGATAGACTTGGATACAAGCACGACGGCAGCTTCAAACTCCATCGCGGCAGGGGGTGTGACGCCTGCAACAGGTCAGGCTACAAGGGGCGGATCGCCTTGCACGAGCTGCTGCTCGGCACCGATCGGATGAAACGCCTCGTCCAGACGAAAGCCAGGACCGAGGACATGTTCGCGCTTGGCCAGGAAGAAGGCATGACAACGCTGGTGCAGGATGGGATCGAGAAAGTCCTTCAAGGCCATACCACGTTCAAGGAGGTCAAGGCGGTGGCGATCAAGTAGCCTTCCGCCGACAGGCTTGGTTTCATGCTGGAGCCGCCGCCTTCATCGCGAAGGCGGCGGCTCCAGTCGTTTCAGTTCACCGCGCAACCATTCGAGCCTATCCCGGTTGCCGAGAGATTCGGCCAATCTGACGGCCCGCTGCAGCTCGCGGCGGGCGCCCGTAAACTGCTGAAGCCCCTTGAAAGCCAAGAAGGCCCGTTCCGCATAGTCCAATGCAGACCGACCCCGGCCGAGCTCTTCTTCCGCCGTCGCGAGATGGCTCAAGTCACCGGCTATGCCCTCCCGATGCTCCAGCTCCCGATCCACCGCGAGAGCCTGTTCGAAGTAGCGGGACGCCCCTTCCCAGTCACGTCGCTGTTCGGCCAATCCACCCAAATTGGCAAGGTTGACGGCTTCCTCGGGTCGAACTTTCAGCTCGCGGTTGACCGCCAAAGCCTCGACGAAGAATCGTTCGGCCTCCTGATGCTGACCGGCTGTTTGAACCAGCAGCCCCAGATTGTTCAGTAGCACGGCTTCCTCTGCTCTCTGCCCGGTTCGTTTTGCCAACTCCAGACCCTCGCGCGCGACTTCAGTCGCTTCCGCCGATCGTCCCGCGCGTTGAAGCGCGCTCTGCAGACGAACGAGACTGCGCAACCTCGCGGCTGAATCGTCGATCTGTGTCGCCAAGGCCACCGCCTGGCGGTGTAGAGCGACTCCACGCTCAATCATACCTTGCCGAAGCGCGACCTCCCCCAAGTCTTCCAACGAGCGAACGAGAGCTACGTCATCGCCGAGGGCTGCAGCAAGCACCCGCGTCTGTTCAAACACTTTTTCCGCTCGGTCGACCTCTCCTCGTTCGAGCGCCAACCGGCCCTGGCGCTGCAGGCCGTCGAGACGTGCGTGGAGCGGTCGCGGCGCAGACTCGATCGGGCCGGGATTCGAACAGCCGTTGAGCAACAGCAGAGCGGCCAGGCTGGCCCACCACAGGGCCGTGACTCCGTGCGTCGTCACCGGGAAAGGTCGTCGCCTCGGAGGC
>CAZZPI010000507.1:0-1819 GCA_964655865.1 uncultured Nitrospiraceae bacterium | reverse complement strand
CTGTCGCCAAGCGATATCGCCTGGCCGTTGCGGACGACGTTTCGAAGACAGCCCAACGTCCGCATCGTGATGGAAGAGGTCCACACGATCGATCGCAACGCCCGCGTCGTTCGACTTGGAGATGGAGCGGTGATTCCCTTCGATGCCCTGATTCTCGCGCCCGGGTCGCGGCATTTCTATTTCGACCACCATGAATGGGAGCCGCATGCGCCGGGGTTGAAAACCCTGTCCGATGCCTTGGAGCTCCGGGAACGTCTTCTGCGGGTCTTCGAGGAAGCGGAACGACGGAAGGACTCGGGCAGCGCCAAGAAATTCTTGACCTTCATCATCGTAGGCGGCGGCCCGACCGGTGTTGAGCTGGCCGGCTCGCTCGCGGAGATCGGTGTCAAGGCGATGTTGCCGGATTTTCCATCGATACGGCGAGAAGATTTGCGCATCATCCTGGTGGAAGCCGGAGATCGCATTTTGCCGGGCTTCTCGCCCAAATTGTCCGCGAAAGCCCAAGCCGCCCTTGAACAGATGGGCGTCATCGTCAGGGTCAAGACCTCAGTCCAAGACGTGCAGCCCAACGGGGTGCCGATCGACGATCAATTCATTGAATCGAGCCACATCATCTGGGCGGCGGGCAACCGCGCTTCTCCGCTTCTCGAAGCGCTGGACGTTCCCTTGGATCGTGCGGGACGCGTCAAAGTCCAAGCGGATCTGTCCATCCCCGGTCATCCCTGGATTTTCGTGATCGGCGACGGCGCTCATTGCGTGGGCAAGGACGGCCAGCCGCTCCCTGGCCTGGCGCCGGTCGCCATGCAACAGGCTCGCTATGTGGCCCGCCTCATCAAGGAGCGATTGACACCGGACCGCCGACCGCCGTTCGTCTATGCCGACCGCGGCAAGCTGGCCACGATCGGGCGTGCAAAGGCCGTGGCCGAGTTCGGGCCGCTGCGGCTCTCGGGGCTTGTGGCATGGCTGCTCTGGTGTGTCGTCCATATTTTCTTCCTGATCGGCTTCCGCAATCGTCTGCGCGTGATGTCCGAATGGATCTGGTACTACCTCACTTTCAAACCAGGGGCCAGGTTGATCTATGGAAGAACGAGGAGGGAATGACACATAATCCGAGTCCCGTGCTGATCGGAAGAAAACGGTTGAGGGACGGGGGGAACTTGCTTACTCTTGAGTTTGGAGAACCCGGGGTTGGCCAAATACCGACCCATTTTTTTTATGTCCCCGACAGGAGAGGATCTTTCATGCGCGTCTCAATCTACTTCGTGTCCTGCCTGCTCTGCCTCATTGCCTCCACGGCTTCTCTCGCCGCGCCGGAACCGACCAACGATGACCAAAAGACCTTCTACGCGCTCGGATTGGCCTTGAGCCAATCGCTGGGCTTCTATTCGCTCAGTGAATCGGAGCTGGAGTTCGTCAAGGCGGGCCTAACCGACGGCGTGTTGAAACGACCGCAGAAGGCCGACCTGAAGGCGTATGGCTCCAAGCTGCAATTACTCAGGCAAACCAGAGCTCAAGCGATCGCAGAGATCGAGAAGAAGACCGGGGCCGCGTTTCTTGCCAAGGCGGCAAAGGAAGCGGGGACCAAAAAAACCGAGTCCGGGATGTTGATTACGAGCATTAAGGAAGGAAAAGGCGCGGCTCCGAAGGTCGGGGACACGGTCAAGGTCCACTATCACGGCACACTCATCGACGGCACGGTATTCGACAGTTCGGTCCAGCGAAACGACCCGGCGACATTCTCCTTGGACCAAGTCGTCCCCTGCTGGATGGAGGGACTCCAACTAATCAAGGTCGGCGGCAAAAGCCGCCTCGTCTGTCC
>CAZZPI010000506.1:0-1824 GCA_964655865.1 uncultured Nitrospiraceae bacterium | reverse complement strand
TTCGCCGACGGCCGCCATCTCTGCGGGTGACCACCCGAGCCCGAACAGGTGGACCAGACCGACGATCGTCGCAGCCGCATTGCTGCTGCCGCCCCCGAGGCCGGCTCCCAGGGGGATCCGCTTCCGCAGATCGATCTCCACGCCCGTGCGCAGTCCCGCTCGGGCCAGCACGGCCGCCGCCGCTTTGTGGACGAGGTTTGAGCGATCCGCCGCGAGGCCGGGGTGGTCGCATTGCAGGCGGACCTCGGCATGCTCATCGGTTCGATGCAGGAACAGTTGATCCTCGAGCCCGACCGTCTGCATCAGAGACCAAATATTATGGTAGCCGTCCGGGCGCCGATCGAGCACGCGGAGGACGAGGTTGATTTTGGCGGGTGAGGGAACTCTGACGAGGGAAAGATTCACTCCGTAGGGCAGGCTAGTCCTGCCCTCCTTTGATCCCGTACTTTTCCAGCCGATACCGGAAGGACCGGGTATTCAAGCGCAGCAGCACGGCGGCCTTTTTCTTCACCCACTTCGCCCGCTCCAGGGCTTTCAGCAGGAGCTCTTTCTCGATGCCGTTGACCAACGCTTCAAGGTCCAGCCCTTCTTCGGGGAGGTCCGTGGGATAGGCCTGCTGCGTCGAGACGGTCCGGTGAAGCCATCCTCTAATATCATGTTCCGTAATCGGGGCGCCAGAGGAGAATGCCACCGCCCGCTCGATGAGGTTTTCCAGCTCCCGCACGTTCCCGCGCCATTCGTGCCCCAACAGCGCGTGCATCGCATCCTGGGTCAGCATCGGCACGGGCTTTCCGCTTTCCTTGGCGAACTTATCGAGGAAGTGCTGCGCGAGCAGCGGGATGTCTCCCGCCCGCATCCGGAGCGGCGGCAGTTTGATGGGAATGACGTCGAGGCGATAATACAGGTCCTCGCGGAAGCTGCCTTCCGCGACGGCCTTCTCCAGATCGCGGTTCGTCGCGGCGATGACCCGCACGTCGACTTTCACATCCTGCGTGCCCCCGACTCGGCGGAACTCGCGCTCCTGGATCACGCGCAGGAGTTTGACTTGCGTGGCTGGTGTCGTGTCGCCGATCTCGTCCAAGAAGATCGTGCCGCCGTTCGCCACCTCGAACAAGCCGGCCTTGTTCGAGATCGCCCCCGTGAACGAGCCTTTCATGTGACCGAACAACTCGCTTTCCAACAGCGTCTCGGGGACCGCGCTGCAATTCACCGTGACGAACGGCATGGCGGACCGAGCGCTGTTGTAGTGGATCGCACGGGCGACCAGCTCCTTCCCCGTCCCGCTCTCGCCGCAGATCAGCACGTTGCTCTTGGAATCGGCCACCTTGCGCACGAGGTCGAAGACCTTTTGCATGGCCTCGCTCTGGCCGACGATCTGGGCGAAGGACGACTGGCTGGCCATCTCGCGCTTGAGGAGCATGTTTTCCGTCGACAAGCGGCGCCTCTCGAGTGCGTTGCGGATGATCAGCTGGACTTCATCGACCTGGAACGGCTTGGTCAGGTAGTCATAGGCGCCGTGTTTCATGGCCTCGACGGCGGAATCAGCCGAGGCGAATGCCGTGACCACAAGAACGACGGTCTCCGGAGAGGAGCTCTTCACGGTCTTGAGCACCTCGAGCCCGTCGACCTTCGGCATGCGAAGGTCTGTGATCACGAGATCGTAGATCTCTTTCTGAACTTGGCCGAGCGCTTCCACGCCGTCGGAGGCCACGGTGACGGCGTACCCCGAACGCTTCAGCATGATTTGGAGCACGTCCCGCATACTGCTTTCATCGTCGACTATGGGGATTTCGACGATGGCTTCGACGTCGCATCTCCCTGTCG
>CAZZPI010000505.1:0-1835 GCA_964655865.1 uncultured Nitrospiraceae bacterium | reverse complement strand
GCGCGCGACGAGCTCCTTCCCCGTTCCGTTCTCTCCTGCAATCAACACCCGGCTGTTGGTCGGCCCCGCGGTCTCAATGAGGGTGCGCAATTGCTGCATGGCCGGGGGAATACCCACCAGCTCGAATTGGCGTTCCACCTTGGTCCGCAACGTCCGGTTCTCTTGCTCCAGGCGGTACTGGTCCAGGGCATGCTTGACTCGCAACGTGACGTTTTCAAGCGAGAGGGGTTTTTCAATGTAGTCGTAGGCGCCCAGCTTGATGGCTTTGACCGCGGTTTCGATACTCCCATGACCCGACATCATCATCACTTGGGCTGTCGGTGCCAATTCCCGGATGCGACGCAGCGTCTCCAAGCCGTCCATGTCAGGCATCCAAATGTCCAGCAGCATGAGATCAGGAGGTTCCACGGCATAGAGCTTGATGGCCTCCGTCCCGCTCTTGGCCACGGTCACTTGATAGCCCTCATCCTCCAGGATGCTGCTGAGGGAGTTTAGGATGGAGACTTCATCGTCGACGATCAGGATGGATGCGGACATTCAAACCTCGTGATGGGTGACGCGTGACACATGACGAGTACGTGGGAAAGCCCTGGGGTCCATTTCATGTGCCGGCCCGTAGCTCATCGCCTGTCACGCGTCACGGTTCTCTCACACCGGCAACTCAAACGTAAACACGGCGCCTTTCGGGTGATTGTTGGCGGCCTGGATGGTCCCGTCGTGGTCCGTCACGATCCGCCGTACAATGGCCAATCCGAGACCCGTGCCGGTTTTCTTGCGAGAGAAGTAGGGAACAAATAGCTTGTCTTGATCTTCCGGCGCGATCCCCGTCCCCTCGTCGGCCACGCTCACCACCGCACGGCGGCGCTTGGTGTCGTACTTGGTCGTCACCCAGAGCCGCCCCTTCTGGCTCATCGCCTGCACGGCGTTGTCGAACAAGTTCACGAACACGCGCTTGATCTGCTCGCGATCGAGACTGATCGACGGCAGGTCCTGATCGAGATCCGCGATGATCTCGACCTCGCGGTGCGCGCCCTGGTACAGCGAGAGGACCTCTTTGATGATGTCGTGCAAGGATTCGGTCACCATCCGCGGCGCCGGCATCCGGGCGAACTTCGAAAATTCATCGACCATGTGCTTCAGGCTCGTGACTTCGTTGACGATGACCTGCGTGGATTCGTCGAAGATGCGATCGAAATCGGGCGCCTTGTCGAAGAACTTCTTGCGGAGACGCTGGGCCGATAATTGAATCGGCGTCAACGGATTCTTGATCTCGTGTGCGATCCGCTGGGCCACTTCGCGCCAGGCCGCGGCCTTTTGAGCGATGATCAACTCGGTGAGATCCTCGAAGATGAGCACGAATCCGAGGTCCTTACCGCCTTCGTCGCGCATGCGTGAACAATTGAGCCCGATGGTGAGGACCTTTCCCTGCGCCTCCACCGGTCCCTCGAGCGCAAGACCGTCGCGTCGGTCCGCCAGCATGCGGTCGTACGCCGTCTGAAACAGGTTGAGACCGAATTCCTTGAACGACTCGTTGGCCACGCGGTTTCTGAACCGGTCCCCCTCGAGCCCGAGGATCCGCTCGGCCGACCGGTTGAACGTGGTGATCAAGCCGTCCCGATCGATGGAGAGAAGACCCGCCGCGATCGTATCGACTACGGTCGCCGTGTAGGCCCGCCGTCGCTCGAGCTCGACGTTCGACCGGCGCAGAGACACGTTGGCCTCTTCGAGCTTGGACTTACTGGTGCGCAAGTCCTCGGTCATGCGGTTGAAGGAATCCACGAGCGTGCCGATTTCGTCCGGAGCTTTTGTCTCGATCTTGACCGCCAAATTGCCCT
>CAZZPI010000504.1:0-1837 GCA_964655865.1 uncultured Nitrospiraceae bacterium | reverse complement strand
GCTCATCGAAGGGCAGAGAGTCGAGCAAGTCGGTCCGCAAGACCGCATCATCCGGTCGCCCCCAGCCCGGGGGGCACGACTTCTCGATGCACAAGGGAAGGTCGTGCTTCCCGGGTTCGTAGACTCCCATACGCACGCGCTCTTTGCCGCCTCGCGCGTGAGTGAGTATGAAGCGCGAATCAACGGGGCCACGTACAGCCGGATTGCGAGGGCCGGCGGCGGCATTCAAGCCAGCGCGAGACACATCCTCCGGGCTAGCCAACAGAGTCTGATCCGTCGTCTGTTAGGCACGTTGCAGCTCTTTCTCGAGCACGGTACAACGACCGTCGAGGTGAAAAGCGGATACGGTCTCGAGCTCTCTCAAGAATTGAAGATGCTCCGGGCGATCCGAGGTGGCGCACAAGCCAGTCCTCTCGACGTGGTGCCCACTCTGTTGATCCATGATTTGCCAACCCGGTACAAATCTAGGCGAGCCGAATATCTCCACACCGTGATCAATCGTCTGATCCCCGAGGTAGTCAGGGAGAGACTGGCCGAATGTGTCGACGTCTTCTGCGATCGCGGTTATTTCTCGGTCGCGGAGGCTCGCGCTCTGCTGACCGCCGCAGCCCGAGCCGGGTTCAAGCTCAAGCTCCATGCTGAACAGCTCGCCCATTCGGGAGCGGCGCTCATGGCTTCGAATTTCCATGCCCTGTCCGTGGACCATCTGGATCACCTCAGGGAAGCCGACATGCCCCGGCTACGAAGCCGTGGCACGATTGCCACGCTGCTCCCCGGCAGTGTGTTCCACCTCGCCTCCGAGCCCTTGCCGCCGGCGCGCGGCCTGATCGAGGCAGGAGTGCCGGTCGCGTTGGCCACGAACTTCAATCCCGGAAGTTCCCCGACGGCAAATATGCAGATGATCCTCTCCCTCGCCTGCTCGCAGATGCGCTTGACGCCCGCGGAGGCAGTGACGGCTGCCACGATCAACGGAGCCTACGCCCTGGGCCGGGGAAATCTGGTTGGGTCACTGGAGCCGGGGAAGCAGGCGGACCTGAGTATTATGGATGTGGATGATTACCGCGAGATTCCATACTACTTCGCCATGAATCACTGTGTGACGGTCGTCAAGAACGGTCGGGTCTCATATTGCAAGGGAGGGTCAAGCGACCGGAGGTAGGACATGGAGAGAATCGTCGAGTGTGTCCCCAATTTCAGCGAAGGGCGTAATCAGGACACGATCGCGGCGCTGGTCGCAGCCATCAAGTCGGTGACGGGCGTGTTCCTGCTGGATCAGGAGATGGATTCCGATCACCATCGCGCCGTCCTCACGTTCGCCGGCGTCCCGGCGGCAGTGGCGGAGGCGGCCTACCAGGTCACCCGCGTCGCCACAAGCCTGATCGATTTGCGAGGCCATCGCGGGGGCCATCCTCGCGTCGGCGCGACCGACGTCGTGCCGTTCGTCCCCATTAAAGGCGCGACGATGGAAGACTGCGTGACCGTCGCTCGCGAAGTGGGGAGTCGAATTGCGACCGAGTTGCACATTCCGGTGTTTCTCTATGAACGGGCAGCCTCCGCTGACCATCGAAGAAATCTCGAGAATATCCGGAAAGGCGGTCTGGAGAGCCTGGCGGAGCGGATGCACGGCGATCCAGACTGGGCGCCGGATTTCGGCCCGCCCGCGCTGCATCCCACCGCCGGAGCGACGATCGTGGGGGCGAGGGCTCCCTTGATTGCGTTCAATGTCAACTTGCAGAGTGGTGATGTGAATGTGGCGAAAGCAATCGCCAAGAAGGTGCGCTTTTCGAGCGGCGGGCTTCCCTACGTGAAGGCCATGGGGGTCGAGCTGGCTACCCGC
>CAZZPI010000503.1:0-1839 GCA_964655865.1 uncultured Nitrospiraceae bacterium | reverse complement strand
TGGATGGGAGGATCGTCGAGATGGTCAGAAAGTTGTCGGCCTTGATTCAGGCGTCGGGGCTGTGCCTGCTGCTGTCCGCCTGCGTGACCCTGCCGCAGATCACGTCGAATCCGTCCAGCCCCATTCGCACGCTCGCCGTGTTGCCGTTGATCAACAATACGAATGACGTAGACGGCCCCAAGTACGTGCGGGACGCGCTGGCGGCGGAATTGCCCAAGCACTACTACGTGGTGAAGCCCAATGCGGAAGTCGAGCAAACGCTCAAGGACCGTATGGGCATCACGCTGGGCGCGCAACTGGATATGACCACCCCGCAAAAGCTGGGCGAGATCCTCGGCGTGGATGGAGTCATCTATGCCGCATTGGATGATTTCAGCCACAATGTGACGGGCGTCTATAACGTCAAACGGGTGCGACTTCGGGCGAAGCTGGTGAACTGCAAGACGGGAGGAACGCTCTGGAAGAATGGCGGCGGCGTGAAAAGCGCCTCCAGCGCCGGCGGACTCGGCGCGGTGGCTTCGCTGGGATCGTCCCTGTCCGATAAGTCCGAGAGCGAGAACTTGAAGCCCCTGTTGGGCGACGAGGTCGGCGCGCCGTGGCAGACCTTAGAGGATTCAGGGGGTGGGGGTGGCTTGTCCGGGATCGGGATGTCGATGGCCGCAGGACTCATCGAGAAAGTGGCGTCGAAATCCCTGAGCGTTCCGCTCAAGATGGAAACCGAAACGGCGGTGCGGATGGTCCTGAACGGTTACTATCATGACGGTGGACCGTTCTCGCCGCTGAAGCCCTACGGCTCGGCGATTCCTTCCGGGTCGGCGGGGAGCGTACAGGAGGTGTACGCAGCGGTTCCCGGTTTGGTCTTGCCGGGCTTCGACATGATCGCCGGGCCCATGTTTTCCTACGCGTTCAACGTGCACGGCTACTGGCTGGGGGACAAAACCTACCGTCCCGGGGAATGGACCACGTGGCAGATCGTGAGCCGCGATGCTAAGGAACAGCACGAGATGGAAAAGGCCTATCTCAAGAAAGAGGCGGACGGGAAGGAATGGTGGCGGGTGGCGTACGTCGAGAAAAGCGACGGAGCGGTCTTTGAAGCGCTATTCTCGTCCGGGCCCGCCGAGATGATCCGTCTGCGCGGCCGATTTGGCGCGAAGGAGCCGCCGACGGAATTCCCCGTGACCACGGGCCGGGTCTATCAGAAACCGAAAACGATTGCCGGGGACGGGCTGAAGAGCGCGTTCGTCCGGAAGGAGTCCATCACGGTGCCCGCCGGAACCTTTACCTGCAGCTATTATGTCTATAGCCCGACGCCTTCTGAAATCTCGGAATGGTGGATCAGCGACCAGGTGCCGGGAGGGATCGTCAAGTATTTGTTCCGCGAAGGCAAGGGCGCGCAACCCAGCTATGAAATGGCGCTCGTCAAGTTCGGGCAGAACGCGACGACGGTGCTGAGTTCGTATTGAGGAGTATCGTTCGGAGAGCCGTTTATCAGAGGAGGAGTCCAATGAAGCAGCATGCCAAGAATCTCTGTGTCGGCCTGGCGCTCATGGCGCTGTCGGGTTGCGGGGTTCAGATGACGGGGCAGGTCAAGGATGATCCCAGCCTGACGGGACAGACCCAGAAGCTGGAGGCGGCGGGAGCCAACTACCACGGCCCGGCGTACACGATCGCCATCATCAAGTTCGCGAACAAGACGCCGTCGAAAGTGCTGGGAATCGGCGAAGCGGCAACGGACATTTTGCGCACCCAATTGAAGGCCGCCGGCCTGGAGCCGATCGATGTCAGCGAGGACGCGATGCAGCAACAGGAGGAGCTGATCAAATTGCAGCAGACCGGCGC
>CAZZPI010000502.1:0-1866 GCA_964655865.1 uncultured Nitrospiraceae bacterium | reverse complement strand
TGACGCTGCCCGAAGCCTACGTGATTGAAGAGCACCATGCGGCGCAACCCTGGTCGGAAGAACGGGTGTCCCTGAAATGGGACGGGGAGTGGCACATCACCTACGAGACGTTTCGCGACATGGGGATGGCGTTCGCCGTGGCGATGGTGCTGATGTACCTCCTGATTGTCGGCGAGTTCCAATCCTTCCTGGCGCCGATCATCATCATGGCGCCCATTCCCCTGACCCTCATCGGGATTTTGCCAGGCCACTGGCTGACCGGCTCCTACTTCACGGCGACGTCGATGATCGGGTTCATCGCCTTGGCAGGGATCATCGTGCGCAATTCCATTCTCCTGGTCGATTTCATTCGGTTGGAACAAACGCAGGGCGTTCCGGTGGCGGAGGCCGTGATCCGCGCCGGCGCGATCCGGACCAGGCCGATTCTGCTCACCGCCGCGGCGCTCATGGTCGGCGCCTCGGTGATCATTCTCGACCCGATCTTCCAGGGTCTGGCGGTGTCCTTGCTGTTCGGCGTCGGAGCCGCGACCCTGCTGACGTTGATCGTGATCCCCGTGCTCTACTATGGCCTGATCGGCGAGCGGGGGAGAAGAGCGGGCGTGGCTTCTGCAGTTCAGCGAGAAGAGGCGGTGGGCCCTCGTAGCAGGCCAAGCGAAGCTCTTGCGAACCCTCATCCTTCCCCGCCGCCATACTGAGGAAGAATAAGTGGGGGTCGACGAGCCGCCCGTGAGTCGATAGAATACAATAGTTTCATGGTTCACCCTGCACAGCGCCGCGAATGGAGAGGGAGGTTCATCGATGATGCGTCTTTCATCCAGACCCTATTACCTTGCTGCCGGTCTCGGCTTCTGCGTGCTGACGCTCGCCGCCGGGGTTTATCTCGCCGATGCGTCCTCGTCCGGACATGCCCCGCACGGGACCGTGACGATCGACGGCGTGACCGTGCCCGACATCGGTCCGTTGCCGACGTCGGTTCCGACGCCGTCCACGAATCTCAATTACAAGGCCAAGGTGGAATTAGGGAAACAGCTCTACTTCGACGGTCGCTTGTCCAAGAACGGGGCGATCTCCTGCGCCTTTTGCCACAATCCGGGGACCGGCTTCGCCGATCCGCGCCAAACGTTGATCGGCATTGACGGCGGGGTCGGCGGACGTCAGGCTCCGACGGTCTATAACACTGCCTTCAACCACTTGCAGTTCTGGGACGGCCGCGCGCGGTCGCTTGAGGAACAGGCGATCGGCCCCATCCAAAATCCGATCGAGATGGGCGAGACGCACGAAAACGTGGTGCGCAAGCTCAACAAGATCAAAGGCTACTAGCAACAGTTCCGCGCGGTGTTCGGAACGGACGTGAGCCTGCCAGGGCATCGCCGAGGCGATCGCGGCTTACGAACGCACGGTCATTTCCACCAACTCGCCCTTCGACAAATACGTCGCGGGCGATCAGAAGGCGATGGATGAGTCCGCCGTGCGAGGCATGGCTCTCTTCAAGGGCAAGGCGCGCTGTATCCTCTGCCACTACGGCCCCAATTTCACCGACAACCACTTTCACAACCTTGGTGTGCCCCAAGTCGGGCCGATGAAGGAAGACCTCGGCCGGTATTACGTCACGAAAGCCGAGAAGGATAAGGGAGCGCTCAAGACCCCTACGTTTGCGCAGCATCGCCGAAACCGCGCCCTACATGCACGACGGCGCCTTCAAGACGCTCGAAGAAGTGGTGGACTTTCTGAACAACGGGGGTGGGGCGAATCCGAACCTCAGCGAACTGATCAAGCCGCTTAAACTGACGTCGGAGGAGAAAGCCGACCTGGTCGCATATCTCAAGGACTTGGCCGGCGAGCCGATCAAGTTCTAGCTGCAAAAGC
>CAZZPI010000501.1:367-1877 GCA_964655865.1 uncultured Nitrospiraceae bacterium | reverse complement strand
GTACCTGGAGCTGGGCGTGTCGCCTGGAGAGGCGGGTAAAGCCCTCCTCGCCGTGCATGTACCCGACCGAATAAACGTGGATCAGGAACCCGACCCCGGTGACGACCAACAGCATGATGCAGGTCAGCGGATCGATCAGGTACGCCAGATTGATGGTCAGATCCCCGCCGAAGATCCACTTGTAGGCGATGACCTCGCGTGTGCCGCCCGTCTGAAGCATGTCCACGAACACCGAGACGGCGCAGAGAAATGAGAGTCCGACCGATCCCCAGCCGAGTCGGTGGGCTAGCTCATGAGAATACCGGTCGCCGAACAGGCCGTTCAGCACGACGGCCGCAAGGGGAAACAGAGGGATCAGGTTGACCAACAAGTCGAACATAGAGTCCGCGAGAGCTTATGGCGTCCGGCGTATAGCCGAGGTCCCGATTCGCTCGGAGACCATCTGCCATACGGTACTCGCCATTCGCTCCTTCTCTCTCGCTACCACTTCAACAAGTTCATCTCATCCACGTTCGTCGAAATCTTCCCTCGGAAGACCACGATGATGATGGCCAGCCCGACCGCCGCCTCGCCTGCGGCAATCGCGATGACGAACAGCGCGATGAGTTGCCCCGCCATCGACTCCAGGTAATGGGAGAAGGCCACCAGGTTAATGTTGGCCGCGTTCAGCATAATCTCCACCGCCATCAGTACGATGATGAAGTTGCGGCGGATCAACACGCCCAGCAGGCCGGTGGCGAACAGGACTGCGCTGACGGCGACGTATGCGCTGAGAGGAACCATGCTCAATTCAAAGTGCAAAATGTAAAATGCAAAATTGGCAGACCACAACTTTTCATTTGTAATTTTTCATTTATCATTCGGTGTCTGCGTCGGCGGGCTTCGGCGTTTTGGCCAGCACGATGGCGCCGATGATGGCGCCGAGCAGGAACACCCCGACGATCTCGAACGGCAACAAGTAATCGCTGAACATCTTGATCCCCACCGCGTGGGTGTTTCCTTCTTGCACCACCAAGGCGGTCGGCGCGTCACCCTTCGCCCCGCCGAAGGGCGAGCGGACCATGAGGACGATGAGGTAAGACATCCCCACCAGGGCCGGCGCGAGGAAATAGGGATACTTGGTGTGGAGATACCGTTCATCCGTCTTCAAGTTCAGCAGCATCAACACGAACAAGTACAAGACCAAAATCGCGCCGGCGTACACCACCACTTGAACGGCCCACAGGAATTCGGCGTTCAGCAACACGAAGAGACCCGAGACATGGAGCAGGAGCGCCAAAAGCGCAAGCCCGCAGTGCACGGGATTCTTAAGCGCGACGGTCAGCACGCCCGCGGCGATGCTCACCAGCGAGAAGTAAGCGAAAAACACTGCAACCATGTCAGCTCAAGTCAGATGTTTCGGTGGGGGTTGGGTCGCCTTGAGCACTGACTGCGGGAAGTAGTACCGGTACTCACGGCTCTCCGCCGATTCCTTTTCCTGGTTGTGCGCGTATAGATATTTCTTGGCGTC
>CAZZPI010000501.1:0-357 GCA_964655865.1 uncultured Nitrospiraceae bacterium | reverse complement strand
GACGAGATGACGTTCGCCGATCTCGTAGAGCCGCTTCTTGTCGAAGAGGAGGGTGCGTTTGTCGTGGGTGGAAAACTCGTACATCTTCGTCATGGCCAGCGCGTTCACGGGACAGGCCTCGACGCAATAGCCGCAAAACACGCACTTCGTGATGTCGATATAGAACTCGCTGGCAAAGCGTTGCAAGGGGAGGCTCTTGTCCTCGGCGCTGATCACCTTGATGCAGCGCGACGGGCAGGCGGCCTCGCAGAGGTCGCACCCGACGCAGCGTTCACGTCCGTCATCGTAGCGAAGCAACCCGAGGGCCCCGCGATGAGCGTCCGGGATGGCGCGCTGTTCGCGTGGATACTGGAAGGT
>CAZZPI010000500.1:0-1897 GCA_964655865.1 uncultured Nitrospiraceae bacterium | reverse complement strand
CCCGAATGGCCGTCATAACGGTCTTTGAACAGCATGTACAGGAATATGATGCATGGTTCGACGCGCATGCTGCCGTCTATCAGGCCGAGCTCACAGCGCTCCGGAGGTTTCTACCCACCACCGGCCTGAGCCTAGAAGTCGGTGTTGGGACCGGACGGTTCGCGCAGCCACTTGGCATCACATTTGGCATTGACCCGAGTCGCCACATGTTGCAGTTCGCACGGGAGCGTGGCCTTCGGGTCTGTCAGGCCTTTGGAGAGCGTTTGCCTTTTCGAGACGAGCAGTTCGACTTTGTGTTGCTCGTCACTGTCATCTGCTTCGTGGACGATGTGCCAACTCTGCTCCGCGAATTGAACCGGGTGCTGAGGCAAGGCGGGCATCTCGTCATTGGATTCATAAACCGGAACAGTGAGCTTGGCCGGCTGTATGAGTCTCGGAAAGAGACAAGCGCCTTTTACCGGGATGCGCGGTTTTACTCGGTAGAGGAAGTCGCTGAATGGGTGCAAGAAGCCGGTTTCCGCTCGTTGCGGTTCTGTGAGACACTGTTGGGCGATTCAGAGGAGCTTAATGCGCGTAGCCTGGAGGTTCGTGACGGCTATGGCAATGCCGCGTTTGTCGTGCTCAGTGCGCGGAAAATCTAACCAGTGAGGTACCCCATGAAAATTCTCTTTATTCTGAATGATGCGCCCTATGGGTCCGAGAAAGTCTACAACGCGCTGCGGCTTGCGATGAAATTGCAGCAGGAGCATGCCGATGCGGAGATTCGTGTCTTTCTCATGGCCGATGCCGTGAGCGCAGCTCTCCCTGCCCAAGCCACGCCACAGGGCTACTACAACATCGAGCGGATGCTGAAAGCGGTCATCAATAAACAGGGACACGTCAAAGCTTGCGGCACCTGCGTGGAAGCACGTGGGTTGGAAAAGCTTCCCCTGCTTGAAGGCATCGAAGTCAGCACGATGAGCCAGTTGGGCCAGTGGGTGGTGGACTCGGACAAAGTACTGACGTTCTGAATCGCCCTGTCACCGGCATCTCAGCTTGCAATCGGTCATGCTCCACCTCGAGAGCCCGGATGCGTCAGAATGATATGGTCCAATTCCATTTGAAAATCGGGTGACTGTTTCAGCGGACTGTCCCCCCCATGCTCACGATCGACGGATCTCAATATTCCGGCAGCGGCACGATCGTGCGGCAGGCGGTCGCCTTCTCTGCACTGACTGGCCGGGCCATACACATGGTCAACGCCCGGGTGAAGCGGGACAAACCCGGCTTGCGCCACCAGCACATCCGTGTCGTAGAAGCTGTCGCCGAGCTCGTCAATGGCCGAGCCGAAGGGCTGGTGCCGGGGGCAACGGAGTTCACGTTTCGCCCTAGCGCTCTCAAAACCGGGCGGCACTATGCGTGGGACATCGGCTCAGCCGGCTCGACGACCATGTTGGGCCTTGGGGTCCTGCCGGTGCTCAGCTTCGCGGCGTCGCCGATGACCGTGGAGTTACGGGGCGGCCTCTTTCAGGATTTTGCACCGTCCGTCTTTCATCTCCAGCATGTGCTGCTCGCCATGCTACAAGCGATGGGACTCGATGCAGAAGCGGAGATCGTAAGGCCCGGCTACGTGCCGCGGGGTGAAGGGATCCTTCGCCTCACAGTGAAGCCTCTGACGGAACCGTTCCGAGCCCTGATCTGCGAAGACCCAGGTCCGATGACGCGACTCTGGGGGATCGCCCTATCGTCCCACCTCGACCAACGGCGGGTAAGCCGGCGTATGGCCGATGCAGCCCAGGACACCCTTGCCCAAGCCGGGTATCAAGCCGATATCGAGATTCGCGAGGATACCACCGCGCTTCAACCCGGAGCCGCGCTGGCGCTCTTTTCCGATCGTGTCGGAACGCCGCGACTCGGC
>CAZZPI010000499.1:0-1900 GCA_964655865.1 uncultured Nitrospiraceae bacterium | reverse complement strand
GAAGCATCATCCGTTCGTCGAGCACGTAGTCCTTGGCGAAGACCCGTTCAAGCGAGGGGTAGAGCTTCTCGACGGTGACTTCCGTGAGAAATCCCAGCCCCCCCATGTTGACTCCCAAGATCGGGATCGCGCGCTCCTCGGCAAGTCTGGCCGCGTTCAGCATCGTGCCGTCTCCGCCCAACACCAGCAACATATGAGCGAGGGATGCGAGATCGGATTTTTGATAGGCGGCTTTTTCGCCGATGAGGCTGGCGGTCGATGCGTCGAGTACGACCTCTTTCTGATGCTCACGTAGCCAGTTCACCAAGTCCTTCAGGATGGACCTGACCTCTGGAAATTTCGGCTTAGTCAAGACACCGATGGTGTTCACAAGCTCTCAATCTCGAACCCGGAGGACCGATAAGACTAAGTGGCCAAAAAGTGCGGGATTGTATAGACAGGGTTTCGGCAATGTCAACGAACGAGAGAGTTGATTGGAAGAATGAGATCGGTTTGGTTGTAGTGAAGCCTCTGCGCCTTGACACATCGATGCCAGCTAGTTAAAATTAAGCCAGAATTCTCAACAAGTTCACCAGCGTAGCCGCCCTTCAGCCCCCCACACAAAGGAGGCAGGATGTTCGAACGATTCACGGATAAGGGTCGGAAGATCATCATTCTCGCTCGGGAGGAAGCAGAACGTCACCAGAACGACTACCTCGGAACCGAGCATCTGGTGCTGGCCATCCTCCGTGAATCGGACGGGATTGCCCTCATGATCTTGAAGAAGATGGGGTTGTCCGCCGAGCAGATTCGTCTTGAAATCGAGCGGAACCTTCCGGGTGGCGGAACAACCATGACCTTCGGTGAAATTCCGTTCAGCCCCCGAGTCAAAAAAGTGATTGAGTACGGCGTCGAAGAAGCTCGCCTCCTGGGCCATAACCACATCGGCAGCGAACATCTGCTCCTCGGCCTGCTCCGTGAGGAAGAAGGGATCGGTGGCAAGATCCTCCGGAGCCTCGGCGCGAATCTGCTCACGGCGCGACAACTCACCGTCACGTTTCTGCGAAAAGCGGCCCCGCGGGAACGGGATCGCAAGAGCAACACGCCTGCGCTCGACGAGTTCGGGCGCGACCTCACCCAACTGGCGCAGGAAGGCCAGTTGGATCCGGTCATCGGTCGAGCCGACGAGATCGAGCGTGTGTTGCAGATTCTCAGCCGACGGACCAAGAACAATCCTGTGCTCATCGGAGAGTCCGGCGTGGGCAAGACCGCCATCGTCGAAGGTCTCGCACAGCGGATCGTCGCTTCGGAAGTTCCCGACAACCTGCTTTCCCGCCGAGTCATCGCACTCGATCTCGGTTCGCTGGTGGCCGGCACCAAGTATCGCGGTCAGTTCGAGGAACGCCTCAAAGTCGTCATGAAGGAAATCACGCAGGCGGGCAACATCATTATCTTCATCGACGAGCTGCATACCTTGGTGGGTGCCGGCGCGGCGGAAGGTTCCATCGACGCATCCAATATGCTGAAGCCCGCTCTGTCTCGGGGTGAAATCCAGTGTATCGGCGCCACGACGCTGGACGAATACCGGAAGCACATCGAGAAGGACGGCGCGCTCAAACGTCGGTTCCAGCCGATCTATGTGCAGCCGCCTACCGTCGACGAGACAGTTCGCATCATCCAGGGCCTCCGTGATCGATATGAAGAGCACCACGGGGTCGAGATTACGGAAGAGGCGATCGTCGAGGCCGTCAAGCTGTCCGACCGTTACATCACCGATCGTTTCCTGCCGGACAATGCGATCGATCTCATCGACGAGACCGGCTCACGCGCCAAGCTCCAGACCTATTCACTGCCGACCGAGCTCAAGGCATTGGAGCAGGAGCTGAAAAAGGTCTCCCGTGAGAAGGAGGTCGCGATCCAG
>CAZZPI010000498.1:0-1905 GCA_964655865.1 uncultured Nitrospiraceae bacterium | reverse complement strand
TCCGCCAGCGTCGCGATCGGCACCTTTTCCGCCTCGTACACCTTCTTGGCCGCCGCCTGTTCCAGATGCGTCGTGGGAAGCTTCACTTTAATCAGGTGCGCGCCCAGTTGCGCCGCGATCTGCGCCGCATAGGCCACCACATCCATCGCCGTCTCGCCCTCCTTGCTCAACGCCGACCCCCGCGGGTACGACCACACGACCACAGCCAGCCCGCAACTCTTGGCCTCCTCCGCGATCGCCCGAAGTTGCTCGTACATCGCGTTGCAGTGGGCCGAACCCGGGTAAATCGTGAACCCCACCGCGCAACAACCGAGCCGGAGCGCGGCGGCGACGCTCCCCGTCACGGACGGAAGAGGATCCTTGTCTTCATGCAGCACGTCGTGATTATTCAGCTTGAGGATGAGCGGGATTTGTCCCGCATATTGGCCGGCCCCGGCTTCCAAGAACCCGAGGGGCGCGGCATAGGCGTTACAGCCCGCGTCGATGGCCAACTGGAAATGGTAGAGAGGATTGTAGCCCGGAGGATTCGGGGAAAAGCTCCGCGCCGGTCCGTGTTCGAAGCCCTGGTCCACGGGGAGGATGACCAGCTTGCCGGTGCCCCCGAGTTTGCCGTGGCGCAAGAGACGGGCGATGTTCGTCTTCGTACCCGCATTGTCGCTCTGGTACCAGCTCAAAATCTCTTGTACTCGATCTCCCATGTCACCTTCCTCCCATGCTTCTCATGGTGATTGACGCCCTCAGGCACGACCTTGAACGTAGCGTTCGGCCAACGAGACTTCGTCGGCGCTGCCGATGATCAGCGGCACACGTTGATGGAGCGTTTTCGGTTCGACGTCGAGGATCCGGGTCATGCCCGTGCTGGCTTTGCCTCCGGCTTGTTCGACCACCAGCGCCAGAGGATTGGCTTCATAGAGCAGACGGAGCTTACCATCGGGCTTATCGACTTCGCCCGGATATAGGTAGAGGCCTCCGCCGATGAGGATCCGGTGGAGGTCCGCGACCAGACAGCCCGAATACCGCGCGCTGTACGGCCGCCCCGTCGCCTTATCCTGAACTTTGATGTAGTCGAAGTATTTTCTCATACCGGGGGGCCACTTCAGGTAGTTGCCTTCGTTCGCCGCGTAGACATGCCCTTTTGCGGGCACCCGCATGTTCTGATGGGACAGGAAATACTCCCCGAGCCCGGGGTCCAAGGTGAAACCGTGCACCCCCTGCCCTACGGTGAAGACGAGCATGGTGCTCGATCCGTACAGCAGATAGCCTGCCGCGACTTGCTCGGTCCCCTTTCGAATCAACTCGGCGTCTCCCGGGAGTCGATCGGCGTTCTTGTGGCGTAGCAGTGAAAAGATGGCGCCCAAGGGCATGTTGACGTCGGTATTGGAACTGCCGTCAAGCGGGTCGAACAGCAGCATATATTTCCCGTGGGGCCAGTTCGCCGGAAGCGAGACCGGCTTCTCCATTTCCTCCGAAGCCAGCGCACAGACCAATCCGCTGTACTGAAAGACGCGAATGAACGTCTCGTTGGCGATCTCATCGAGCTTCTTGACGGTCTCCCCTTGGACGTTCGTTTCTCCCGTGGTCCCCAGGATATTGATCAGGCCGGCACGGCGCAGGTCTTGAGCGATCATCTTCCCGACCAAGCCGATCTGGCCGAGGAGAATCGAAAATTCGCCCGAGGCGCCGGGATGCGAGGCTTGCTTTTCGATGATGAATCGGTTCAGCGAAACCGGAAATTTGCCAGGCATACCTGCGGTCCTTCGAGGGAGGATTGGCGCCGAAAGGTAATGGCAGGATCGAGCTGACTCCCCGCCACAGAATCGCGCTAACCGCCTGTGATTGTAACGGTTTTATCTGGACCGATCAATCAATGAATGATTGCATCACGACCGCCTGAACCCATCGGTC
>CAZZPI010000497.1:261-1911 GCA_964655865.1 uncultured Nitrospiraceae bacterium | reverse complement strand
CCAGTGGGGTTATGTAAGGGTCTTGCCCACGGGCGACCAGCGGCTGTTGCCGTTGCACGGCGCCGGCGCCGGAGCGAAGAGCGCCGAAGTCGAACAGCCGGGAGCGCAGCTTGTCCCTGTCGCTGCGAAGTAGGCGCCGAGCGGAGGTGAGTCACTCTTGAGTGAGCCTGGCCCTTGCGGGCGGGAGCAGGATTGATCTGTAGTCCAAACAAAAGAGGGGGGGAGCCGGCAGGCTCCTCCTTTTTCTTTCAGGTGAGCATTTGATACGATCCCTCAACGTGCCCTGGATTGCCGCATTCCCGTCGGTGTTCTATTCCGGGAAGAAAAGAGAGCGAAATGAGAGCCGTGGCCGGCGTGCTCTGCCTCGCGACACTGATCTGTGCGTCTTCCGCCTGGGCCTATGAGGAAATCCAGGTTTCGGACGGGGGAACCATCAGGGGCAAGGTGACCATGACGGGCGGCAAGCCGACGCCGAAGGGGTTTAACCTGGTCACCTTTCCCGATCCGGTCTACTGCGGTCGGATCTCCACCGGGACCGGGTGGCGTATCTTGAAGGAATTCGAGTCGGCGGCGGACGGCGGATTGAAAGACGTGGTGGTGCTACTCCAGGATGTGACGAAAGGGAAGCCCTTCAAATTCGCGCCGCCCACGATCGAAGCGAAGGATTGTCGGTTTCTTCCATTCGTGACGGTCGTGAAAGACAAGGCCGAGGTCATCGTGATGAACATGGATCCGGTGATGCACGACATCCAGGCCTACGAGACCTCATATCTGGGTCCGCGCGTCCTTTTCAATACACCCTTGCCCATGAATCCTCACCACAAGCGGGTCGTCGGATCCGACAGCCATGAACATTTGGCCGGACAGCCGATGACCCAGCTCATTCACATGACCAAAGGACGCCGAATTTTCGTGATGCAGTGCGGCTTCCATGCCTACATGGAGAGCTGGGGCCTGGCGGTGGACAACCCCTACTACGCGCTCACGAGAGCCGACGGGAGGTATTCACTCTCGGAGGTTCCGCCCGGCGAGTACACGCTCGTGGCTTGGCATCCCGGCGTGGGTACGATGCTGGAGAAAAAGGTCGTCGTTTCAGCCGGGCAGACCGTGCAGGCGGATTTTACCTTCGAAGCACCCAAAGGACGGCGGAGCGCCCACGAGATCGAGGAAAATCCTCGCTTCGGCCTCGAAGTGCTCGGCAAGTCGCTGGAGATCAAGGCGACGCTGGAACTTCAGAAGCCGTGAGGCGTCAAAAATGAGATACGAGATTCTAACGGCGAAACGTACCGGGTCGTGGTCGGTCGGATGCTGCCTTACGGTCTTGATGCTCCTCCCCCTGTTCGCCGTGCCGGCGGTCGCGTATGAAATCATCGAGGTCAAGCACGGAGGCACCATCAGCGGGCGGATTACGCTCGACGGACCCGTTCCGGAACCCAAGGGCTTCAACCTGGTGACGTTTCCCGATCCCGCCTATTGCGGGCGCATCTCGAACGGGAAAGGATGGCGTCTGCTCTATGATTTCGTGGTCGATCGAACGGGCGGGTTGAAAGATGCGGTCGTTCTGCTCGAAGGCGTGGAGGCCGGAAAGTCCTTCGAATTGTCCGTGCCGTTGATCGAGGCGCGCGATTGCATGTTCAGGCCCTTCGTAAC
>CAZZPI010000497.1:0-251 GCA_964655865.1 uncultured Nitrospiraceae bacterium | reverse complement strand
GGTCGTGCGGAACGGCCATGCGGTCGAAGTGGTGAACATGGACCCGGTGATGCACGACATCCAGGGCTATGAAACGTCGTTGGAATACGGCACGCGGGTGCTGTTCAATACCCCCTTGACGATGAACCATCAGCATCGGCGAGGCGATCTCCTTGCCACGCATGATCATGATCCCGGGAAGTCGCTCGTGGGCCCGATTTATATGAACAAAGGAAGGCGCACGTTCTACATGCAATGCGGGTTTCATGCTT
>CAZZPI010000496.1:0-1915 GCA_964655865.1 uncultured Nitrospiraceae bacterium | reverse complement strand
GGTCTTGGCCCATGAAGTGGGGTCGCTTCGCGACGGGAATCATTCCGTCGCCATTTGGTCGAGCCGCGCTCGACACGGGAGGGGGCCCGAACCAACGCCCCTCCCTCGTGCTCTTGGCGCGACAGAAGCCGCCGGTTCATTCACTGCGGGGCAATGGCGCGCCAGCCATCCCAGCGGGCCATAACGGTCTTGGCCCATGAAGTGGGGTCGCTTCGCGACGGGAATCATTCCGTCGCCATTTGGTCGAGCCGCGCTCGACACGGGAGGGGGCCCGAACCAACGCCCCTCCCGTATCCACCAGTACACGGCTTTCCGCCTCGTTCGCCATATCCCTCGGTCGCAGGCCCCCCGCCTGGAGGGCTCACTCGCTATCGAGCGCCTCGCTCCAAAGGCAGTCCGATCAAAGTAGGGCTGCCATCGGGAATTGAGCGACTGCGCCAGCAAGGCGACTCGCGGTAAACATTGCAGACTAAAAGGGGGGCCGCTGTCAAGCACCTTAACCGGCACGAAAGCGTCGAGCCTGCTGTGCTGACCGTTTTGGGAGGGCAAGCCTATACTTCACCGTAGCACCGGCGCACCAACCGACCTTTTATACGTGGTGGACCGACTCCTTCTTCGGCTCTCCGTAATAAATCGTCCGATGCGGGAACGGGATCTCGATCCCTTTGGCATCGAAGGTCTTCTTGATCCGCCGGTTCATCTCGCGCCCGATGCGCCATTGCTCAATCGGCTTGGTCTTGATCCGGCATTTGATGATCACGGCGGAATCGGCGAATTGGTCGACGCCCAGCATCTCGAGAGGCTCAAGGATGTCCGAGGCGTATCTCGGATCTGCCTGCAACTCGGCGGCGATCTCCTGGAGGACGGCCATCACCTCATCCACATCCTCTCGATACGCGACCCCGACGTCGAAGACATAATACGAATAGAACTTCGTCATGTTCTTCACTTTGTCCACGATCCCGTTCGGGACCACATGGACGTTGCCGGAGAGGTCGCGCAGCGTGATCGCCCGTAGCCTGATCTCTTCCACAAGCCCGCTGACACCGGCGACTTCCACGACATCACCCACGCGAACGGAATCCTCAAGCAGAATGAAAAAGCCGGAGATCACGTCCTTCACCATGCTTTGCGCGCCGAAGCCGATCGCCAGTCCGCCCAGGCCAGCGGCGGCCAACAGCGGCTTGAGATCGATCCCGACCTCCGACAACATCATCATGGTGCCGACGACCAGAATGACGACGCGCGCCACGTCGCGCACGACGTGCGTCAACGTATCGGCCCGCTTGATCTGCGCCGGGCTGGGCAAGGCGCCCTCGTACACACGGCGTAGTCTGGCGATGAGCTGCTTGAGGAGAAACAGGAGGAGCATCATGCCGAGACCGATCAGCAGCACCCTGAGTCCCGAGGTCATTGCCCATTCGAGCGAACGGTCCGTCATGCGAGTCAGCCAGGATCCCTTCATGACAATTCTCCTTTCCCTGTCTAAGATGCTTCACGTTGTGATGACACAGAGCTTGATGGAACCGAATGAGTGAGTAAAGAGGGGGGCAGGCTCCGTGACAGTCGTCCTGCACGAAGGGATTCCACGGGCGACCCAATAGGACCCGTCGGTGTGATGATCGATCGCGCCCTTATGTTATGCAACGCAAATCCGTGCGGAGCAGGCCTCCGCCACCGATGCGACGCCGGTGAATGGCTATGAAACAGTTGACAGAAACGGGCCTAAACCTAAAGTGTCGACGTTCGCGTTCATGAAGGGCCCTTGTTCGACATCAACGACTCGAAGGTGCACACCGTTACCATCTTCGCAGTGGGACTACTTTGCCTCTGCATCCTCATGCAGGTGCTGGGGGCTCCGCTCACGCTCTGGAGTCCGTCCGTGGCTCCGGATACGCTCGACGCCTCAATTCTG
>CAZZPI010000495.1:0-1943 GCA_964655865.1 uncultured Nitrospiraceae bacterium | reverse complement strand
CCATCTCAGGGATACCGCGCTGGGGAAGGTGCTTGACGATGCGAACTCAGAGTGGCTACGATTCGCCATGACCATTCGACGCGGATGCGCGCCCTTACGCTCGACCGGCGGAGGTTCTCTGCGAGCTTCCTCTGTCACCTTGCAGTTGCTCGGCGGACTGCTGCTGTTGCTCGTTGGGGACACGGCATCCGGTGAGCGGGAGAGGTTGGTCCCCATCCTTCTGCCGGACGGCACGACCATTCAGGCTGAGCTCGCAGATACGCCGGTCAAACGCGCTCAAGGGCTCATGTTCCGGGAGCGGTTGCCGAAGGACCGTGGAATGCTGTTCACGTTCGGCGAGGCTCGCCCTTGGACCTTCTGGATGAAAAACACCAAGATCCCGTTGGACATCATCTGGATGGACGCCAAGAAGCGCATCGTTCACATCGAACGCAACGTACCCATTTGCACCCGCACGGACGATACGTGCCCGCTCTATGAGCCCAACGAGGGATCGCTTTACGTCCTGGAATTGGGCGCAGGCATGGCGGCAGACTATCAGCTGCGGCGGGGTCTGACACTCAAGTTTGCCTTGCCCTGAGCCCCGCTAGGCCCGCGCTCGTCCCCAGAGGAAATCCTGGATGCGGTCGATGAGCGAGCGGGTCTGTTGTGTGATTTCCAGACTGGCTCTCTCGCGACTGAGCTGTTCCTTAGCCGCGATCGTCATGACCTGACGGCGGGCGACCACTTCGCCGATCCGCTCGATGATGCGCTGGTCTTCCTGCACGATCCGGCTGAGCGCAGCCTTCCCGACCTGGACCACCTTGAGCGGTGTCACTGCCCTGACCGTCGCAGAGCGAGGCTCTCCCGTCAACAACGACATTTCCCCGAAAAACTGGCCCCGATGCATTTGATTGATCCTAGTGCTTCTCCCTTCGTGCTCCAGCCACACCTCCGCTTCTCCTTCGAGGATGACGAAGAGCTCCTGTCCCGGCTCTCCTTGACGGACAATCGGCTCACCCGGAAGAAACCTCAAGACCCGCGCATCCTTGGCCAAGATCTCGATCTGCTCCGGCGTCAAGATCGTAAAGAAATCGACCGCCGCCAAATGACTGACGATCTGATCGGAATCGATCGCCGTCAGCGAACGTTCGCCGGCCCCCACGGAGTGCACCACCCGCTGAGGGAACGGGATTTCAAACCCGTTCCGCTGCAAAGCGTTCCAGACATACGTACGCACGGCGCTCTCGATCTCCCAGCGTTTGGCGTAGTTGCCGATGGAGAAGCGGAGCCGATATTCGATCCCGGATTCATTGAACGCGGAGACGAGGGCTCGCGGTTTTGGATCGGGCAGGACGCCGTCGACGGCCGACGCCGCATCGACGAGCGCCACACAGACTTGACCAGGCGGAATGCGATAGGCGGCTTCGACCGTGACCGCACAGGCGTGGGTCGCTGTCGGACGGTTGTAATTGATCAATCCCGCTTGGATCACCGTGTTGTTGGGCAAGGCCACATAGTCGTGATCCCGGGTGACCAGCGTGACGTGCCCGAAGCCGATGTCGGAGACCATCCCCTCGCGATCCTGCACTTGAATCCAATCGCCCACACGGATCATCTTTCCCAACGCGATGCCCGAAAAGAACCGCACGAGCGTGTCGCGCAATGCGACCCCGACCACCGCGGTAGCGACGGTGGGGAGCGCCACCAAGGCGATCACGTTGATGTTCATGACCAGCCGGAGGATGATCAAGGACGCGGCGGCCACGCCTGTCAGCATGATCAGGCTGCGAACCACGTCGGGGATGTAGGCGCCTTTTCTGTCGATGAGATAGTCGGCGATCACGATAAGGTCGATCAGCTTGAGAAACAGGAAGGACACGCCGAGGTAGGTGCCGAATTCCAACCAGGCCAGAACGCCGGTCGGGGGGGCTGCGACGACGCCGCTATTGAATATCAGGACG
>CAZZPI010000494.1:461-1950 GCA_964655865.1 uncultured Nitrospiraceae bacterium | reverse complement strand
CTCTCGGAGAATCAACCATGGGATCGCACTCTGACGGATCTGCTCTACGGAGGTGACGACTACTATCGGCTCTGCCAGGAAGTCGTATTGGGGTTCGGTGGCTTCAGCCTCCTGCGGGCGATGGGATACGGCCAGATTCGACGGTTCCATATGAATGAAGGGCACTCGGCTCTACTCGTGTTGGCTCTTCTCGAGGAGAAACTGGCCTCCCGCGCTCCAGAGACGGCGGTCCCCGCCGATCTCATCGATGCCGTCCGTGAACAGTGTGTCTTTACGACTCATACGCCGGTGCCGGCGGGTCACGATCAATTTTCCCCCGACCTTGCGCATCGTGTGTTGGGCGACCGACGCTGTGCCTGGCTCAAAGCCTGCGGCCATGACCATAGTTTGAACATGACGCAGCTCGCGCTGCGCGGTTCGCGGTTTGTCAACGGAGTGGCCATGAAACATGGCGAGGTCTCGCACAGCCTCTTCCCCGGTTATCCGATTCACTCGATCACCAACGGGGTCCATGCGGTGACATGGGCCGGGCCTTCGTTTCAAGCGCTCTATGATCGGCACCTTCCGGACTGGCGGCATGATCAGCTCTCGCTTCGGTACGCCATCGGCATTCCGGCGCAGGAGATTTGGGACGCGCACATGGAGGCGAAACGGACGCTCGTCGACTATGTCAATCGTGAGGCGAATGTCGGGTTTGATCGAGACGCCTTGACGATCGGATTTGCCAGACGAGCCGCCGCATACAAACGGGGGACCTTGATTTTTCACGACGTCGAGCGGCTGAGCAAGATTGCGGAACAGCAGGGCCCGATCCAGCTCATCTTCGGCGGCAAGGCGCACCCGCGCGATCAGGACGGGAAAAACATCATTCAGCGCATCCATGGACTTCGGGATGCCTTGCGGGGTAGGGTTCCGGTCGCCTATCTCGCGAATTACGACATGACGCTCGCAAAGCTGCTCTGTGCCGGTGTGGATGTGTGGCTCAACACGCCGCTCCCTCCGATGGAGGCTTCAGGAACCAGCGGCATGAAGGCGGCGATCAACGGAGTCCCGAGCTTGAGCATCCTTGATGGGTGGTGGATTGAAGGACATGTGGAAGGCGTGACCGGCTGGTCAATCGGTGATCGGATCGAGGCGAGCCGTGAAGCAAACGAGCACGTGGATGCCCGCGATGCTTCTGCGTTGTACGATAAGCTGGAACAGAAAGTCTTACCCTGTTTCTACCAGGATCGTGAGCGGTTTATCGAGATCATGCGCCAGGCGATCGCCTTGAACGGAGGATTTTTCAATACCCAGCGGATGATGGCGCAGTATCTCCACAATGCCTATCGACTGGTCGGGGAGTATGTTCGTCGCGGGTGATGGTCACGCGCCGATTTGTGAGCTGAATACACAATCATCATGACAGCGGCCGCATCAATGATGGATGCCGGATCGATTTTGGTGATCAACGGGGGATCGTCCACACTCAAATTTGCGCTCTTTGAGA
>CAZZPI010000494.1:0-451 GCA_964655865.1 uncultured Nitrospiraceae bacterium | reverse complement strand
ACCGGCAATCCTCCCGCTCGTGGCGTGTCTGGTTCATTCGATCGCATTGGATCATCGAAAGGCACATTCATGTGGACGAGCGAGGAAACCGGTGCCGTTGCACGTCAGACGATCAAGTTGTCAGACCATGGAGCCTGCATTGAGCCCCTGATGGGTTTCCTCAATGAGAGACTGGCGCACGCCCCACTTCGGGCGATCGGACACCGAGTGGTGCATGGGGGAAGCCATTATCGCGAACCGCGACTAGTGACGCCGGCCCTCATGGAGGAGCTGCAACGGTTGAGTCCCTATGATCCACAACATCTACCGGCTGAGATCGCATTGATCAAGGGATTTGCGGAACGGTATCCTAATCGGCCGCAAGTCGCTTGCTTCGATACGGCGTTTCATCAAGAGATGCCCGCCGTCGCACGCTTCGTTGCAATACCAAGACGGTACTTTTCTGCCGGAG
>CAZZPI010000493.1:0-1974 GCA_964655865.1 uncultured Nitrospiraceae bacterium | reverse complement strand
GAAAGAAGTACGAACCGATTTCGAGGACGCGGTCGAATCTGCGCAAGCGGCGAATGCGGGGGATCCCGGCGCCTATGCGTTGGCAAAGCTGAAGGAAAGTCTTGAAAAGTACGAGTTCCCGCTCCTCCTGGCGGCGGAGTGGGGTCATCCCGATCGACTGCTGAAGTTGCTCGATCAACCGGACACCAGTCAAACGAGGAAGTTCAAAATCATTTCCTTGTTGGGTGAAATGCAGGCCGACGAAGCGCTGCCCAAGCTTAAGCAGGTCATGCAGGATCGCGACCTGGCGAAACAGGCCCTGGTGGCGATGGGCAACCTGGGCAAAGACGGGATTCCACTCCTGGTTGAGATCATGAATACAGCCCCTCAAATCGAATTGCAGGCGGCTGCCGCCAAGGGGTTGGGTCAACTCGGGGGGATCCATGGAGATGCGTCTGTCGTCCCGCCGCTCCTGAAGAAGCTCCAAGATTCGAAGACCGACTGGATCGTGCTCACGGAAGTGGCATGGTCACTGGGGAAAATTCCGGATAAGCGATCCATCCAACCCCTGTACGACCTGGACAAGAAGCTCCAAGCCATGCGGGATCCCGAGAACCAACAGCTCAAGAAACTCAAAGAGGCGGTGTTCTGGTCCATCAAGCAGTGCGATACGTGGGACCAATTCAGCTAGGCAGGTCCAGGAATCAGCACGTTCCCCAAGAAGGCATCCCGCGTAGGGTCACCTCTGAGCGTTTTTCCTCTTTCTCTGAAAGAACGCGGCGACTTTCATACGATTGCCGCACAGCCGCATGCTGCACCAGTTGCGGGCGTGGTTCTTCGTCGTATCATAGAAATAGAGGATGCAGGCGGCGTTCCCGCACTTCTTCACCAGCGTGAGGTCGCTTGTGCACAGCAGGTCGCTGGCGGCTTCGGCCAGGGACGCCAATACGTGGGTGACGCCTTGCGCTGTGGAATGAAAGCGGCGTTCAAATCGGCCGTTCGCGCGAACGAGTTGCGGGTAGCCATGGCGCCCGCTGAGCAGCCGGTTGATGGCTTCGACAGCCGAGTGGGGGATCGCTTTGCCAGTCACGATCCTCTCCACCATCTGACGCAACACCGCCCGGAACGCCTTGGTATCGTCCAACAAGCGCTCCCCTTCCCCCCGACCCAGTCTTGCCGCCGTTTCCTTGCCCTCCGCCGAGCCTAAGAGCTTGGCCCGGACTAGCCAGTTGATGAGGTCGGTGCACTCCTCGAGAAGTTCCGTTCGTCGCCCCCGGACGACCATCTCCGTGTTGATGAAATCTAGACACAGATGATTGCCGATGAACAGGAAGGCTTGCCTCGATCCATTTCGATCCATCAGTTGTGTCACCGAGCCGCTGTAAAACCGGCAAAACATTAGTTGACAGGTTAGCCTAAGAATAGTATAACCATCAAACATAAGTTTGAATAGTTAAACAATGCAGATCGCGTATGCATCGTATCCATAAGGGGGGCTAATGAAAGCAGCCATGATCATATTATCCGATCCGCAGAACGGCTCAGAAGAGGCGCTCGGACGAGTCCTTAGTGCCTTAGCGATGGCTGCCAAATGCAAGAAGAATGGATACCAAGTCGCCGTGGGTTTTAATGGTGCCGAGATCCGTTGGCCCGCTGAACTGACCAAGCTCACGCATCCGGCCGACGGTCTTTACGATGCGGTGCGCGACGTGGTTCAGGGTGCCTCATGCGGCTGTGCGGAAGTCTTTGGAGCTACGGAGAGTGTCCAGGCGTGCGGGGTCCCGATCGTGAAAGACCACGCGTTGGCCGGGACCTCAGGGCTCTTGAGCCTTCGGCGCTACGTAGCTGAAGGATGGAATACACTCGTGTTCTGACGTGGAGCGAAACGGGCGACTGGCACATCATAAGCCCCTTGCGACGCCGAATTGACGGAGGGTGGAACGATGGCATTGAAATACCGTGATCTGACCATGACGGAGTCCGTATGCCGCGCGC
>CAZZPI010000492.1:0-1976 GCA_964655865.1 uncultured Nitrospiraceae bacterium | reverse complement strand
CGCTGCACGACGTCGGCCTGCACTACATCAAGCTGGGCCAGTCGGCGACGACGCTGTCGGGCGGCGAGGCCCAGCGGGTGAAGCTCTCGCGCGAATTGTCCAAGCGGGCGACAGGCCGGACACTCTATATATTGGATGAGCCGACGACCGGGCTGCACTTTGCCGACATTCAGCGGCTGCTCGACGTGCTGAACCGGCTGGTGGAGGCGGGCAACACGGTGCTGGTGATCGAGCACAACCTGGATGTGATCAAGAACGCAGACTGGCTGATCGACCTGGGGCCTGAGGGGGGCGATCGGGGTGGCGAAATCGTCGCGGAGGGATCGCCGAAGGACCTGGCGAAGGTGAAGCGGTCGTACACGGGGCAGGTGTTGAAGGAAGCGGGCGTGGGCTAATGAGGCGAGCGCGCCGATGGGAGCAAGGGATGGCCTGGCGATTCCTTGCTCGCAGGGGGCGCACGCGAAGACGATGCATCCCTCGATGCGCGCAGTCGAAGGCAGACTGATCCGCCGCCCCTAAGGGGGAGTGGCGCGGCTGAGAGCGCCAATGGCCCTCAGCCGCTTAGTCGGGCTAGAAGGCTTAATTCTTGGTGAATGGAAATCATGATCCCTGACGCTATCACTCAAATGCTTCAAATTGTGGATCAGCTTCGTGACGCGTATCCTCAAAAGAAGTTTAGCTTGATGGCCATTTGGTTGGTGATCTCGGGGAAGTTCTAGTAGAGGATGCCTATGATGTGAAGCTCTTCGAGGGCATGAAAAAACATCACGATGGAGAAACTTCTGACGGAAGACAGGTCCAAATCAAAGCGACAATAAAAGACTCTCTAACATTCCCTGCAGACCATATACCTGACTACTATCTTGGCATCAAGATTCACGCTGACGGGAAATTCACAGAGATTTTTAACGGCCCAGGCCCTGTTGCACGGGAAGCTGTTAAAGGTCGGAAACCCACCAAGACCAACCTGCACTCCGTTAGCTTGGTTGCGTTGAATAAGCTTAATGAAAAAGTGAAGCCGAGTGAACGAATACCAAAGAGAACAGCTGCCTTGCCCTGAACTTTCCTGGAGATGACATATGCACACGATTCTGCTGCTGACGGTGTCGAATAGTTTTATGGCTGACGAAATGAAGGACGGGAATCGCTGCGACTGAAACGTGGAAGTCGAGGCCCGGGAGTCAGAGCGCTTGCCTCGTCTGCGGAGGAAGGATACACTTACGAACATGCGCCAGAAGTATGACGGAACGAGACTGGTGTGATGGAATTTGAATGGGATGAGGCGAGGGCATTTGCCAATGCGAAGAAACATGGCGTCTCGTTTCAGGAAGCCTCAACGATTTTCGGAGATTCGCTGGCGATCACATTCCCGGACCCGGATCATTCGGATCGGGAAAGGCGTTGGCTGACTTTCGGGCATCCCGGTTGAATCGTTTACTGGTTGTCGTGCATACGGATCGAGGCAGGAAGATGAGAATCATCAGCGCGCGTGTGATGACGAAGTCTGAGAGGGCAATCTATGAAGAAGGCTAAGCGAGACGGCATGCGTTCCGAGTACCGTCGAGAGAGCCTCGGGAGAGGCGTGCGAGGCAAGTACGTGAAAGCCTATCGGGCGGGCACGAATCTCGTGCGATTCACGCCGGAAGTGGCGGCGGCATTTCCGACTGAGCGGGCTGTCAACGATGCGCTGAGTTCGCTCATCGAGGTCGCGCAGCATAGTGCCGGCGAGACGGGACGTTCGAGCCGACGCGCAAGGCGGCGGGCAACCTCGGTTGCTCGGTAACGACCAAAGACCGCCTACCTCCAGACCGCCATTGGTCATTCGTAAGAGCACGCGGGCATTTCAGCGATCCTCTTCTTTCGAATGACGAGTGACGAATGACGCTTCTCTATAAACGCCGGGGCCTCGTTACCAGTGGGGGAAGAAAATGGGGACATTCAAGATTACTAGGGCAATCACTGTCGAAGTAGCCCAC
>CAZZPI010000491.1:0-1990 GCA_964655865.1 uncultured Nitrospiraceae bacterium | reverse complement strand
TCGGGATCGTGCCCCGGCTGCTCAGCCGAATAACGCCCAACTGCGAGGAGATGACCCAGCTCCTGTCGGAAGGGATGGATCGTGCGCTTCCGATCGGCACGCGGATCAGGATGCGCCTCCATCTTCTGATCTGCGAGGGGTGCGCGCGGTACCGCGCCCAACTTCGAGCCATCCGCCAGGCTCTCGGCCGTCATCCGGATAAGCCACATGGGCAGGGAGAGACCGAGGCGAGCCCTCTCTCTGCCGCAGCCAAGGCGCGCCTCCGCCAAGCGCTGAAGTCCCGAAAGCGATAACTTCCGACGGTCCATCCCTTCCGCCGTACCACCCATGTTCCCGCCTCTTGCTTAGTCTGGTCCATTGCCGTAAGAATATGCTCGCGAAGATGACTCAGTTTCGGGTAGACTCCCCCGGTTCAAATTCTCCGCGGTATGGGATTATGAAGCGCGTAGGGGCCGTTCTCCTCATCGGGGTGCTTGTGGGTAACGCCGGTTGTCAGACCTTGACGCCCGTCCAGGATACTATCGCGCTGCAGCACGAAACCTTTGCCAAGACCTGGCGGCTTTACGGGGCCTGTCGCGCGAGTCACAGCTACCTGGACATGATATCGCTGGGAGCACAACTCCTTCAGACGGCGTCTTCCCGCGCTCCGTGGTCGAATTGGCTTGCCGCTGCTCACTCTGCCGTCGCTCACCAGCCCGTTCGGCTCTCGGTTGACCCAAAAGCCCTGGCGGCAGATTGTACCTTGTGGGCCGCTCAGAACGCCGAGGCCGTCGGTCAGCCTGGCGTTGCGCAGGCGCTCTTCCTGACAGTGCTGTCGCATTACACGGAGCCGGAATACGCCTTCTACGTGGAGCGTGCCCGTCGAGGACTGACGGGCGAAGCCGAGCCAGCTTTTCGCACCACGAGTGCCTGGCCTGTCTCGATGCGCTAAGCGAACTCGAGCACTTTCGCCCCTCCCCTCTCACTTTCCGATCCTTCCTCCGATTCCTCCTCGACATTCATCCGGCGTCTTCTGAGTCGGTGTAAGGCCGGCCGCAATTCTGCGACAAAGCACCAGAGCGAGTGAGGTGCTTCAATGATCGCACAAATGGATCGGCGGATGCTGAAATGGCGGGCAACAGTTCGGAAAGCTCGTCTCGGATGTGAATTATGGTGGTTGCGACAACAGGTGGAGTTTTTCGAGTGGCGGATGCAGTGGAGCGCTCTGCACGCCCCATCAGTGGTGAAGGGTAGCTGGATTGCGAAATCGTACGGAGGTCATCGCGGAATGTAGATGATTTCAGGGGTCCATGGTCAGCGAATGCTAGGGTGCCCTGTTCGATAACAACGGGTGGATGCATGTCAATGTCCGTGAACCCAATGGAGGCGACGATGCGCTGTCATTGCTGCAACCGAACGATGCTGAGCCGAAGCAGCCAGACTTTGGAGGAGAAGGACGGAGCATTGATCGTCACCTCGCTCTGGTGCAAAACATGCAATCACGTCATCGAAGAGATTTGGACGAGCTCGCGGTACAGCAAGCCCCAACGACAGGTGCGATATCGTGTGGCTCCCCCGATTGGCAGTGGCAAGCGCCTGACCATGGAAGCCGGCACTCGCAATAGGCCCTCCCTCCATGTTTGCTCTGTCTGAGGCTCTCCGGAAGCACTGGCCCGAGTACCTGATGGAAGCAGCCGGGCTAGGGTTGTTCATGGTCTCGGCCGCGGTCGTCACGACCTTCTTCGAGTATCCGAAGTCACCGCTTCATGATTTGTTTCCCCATCCGCTGCTCCGGAGGGTGCTGACCGGCATTGCGATGGGGCTCACGGCGAACGCGAGCATTTACTCGCCCTGGGGCAAGCAATCGGGCGCTCATTTGAACCCAGCCGTGACGTTGACGTTTGCTCGCTTGGGCAAGATCGCCGGAGCCGATGCATGCTTCTATGTGGTTGCCCAATGTATCGGGGGACTGATCGGCGTGATCCTGGCGGCGTCTGGGATCGGCATGGCG
>CAZZPI010000490.1:0-1990 GCA_964655865.1 uncultured Nitrospiraceae bacterium | reverse complement strand
GCAAGACGGTGGAGCAAATCGAAGAAGCGCTGCGCACGTGGTTTCCTCCTAGCGACACCGTGACGGACTTCAACCCCTTCTTTCACGAAGTGTCCCGCATCACGAAAGAGCGCAACCTGGTGTTGGCCCCGATCAACCTCGTGATCATCACCGACGGAGTCCCGGACTCCTCCATCACCGGGGTGAAAGCCGGCGCGCGAGAACTCTACGAGCAGATCGATCTCAAGCCCCTCGAATACCTGTCACGCAACGTCACGCTCCGCCTGGCCTACGTCAGCCCGAAAGTCGGAGAACAGTGGCGCGCGCACGTGCCTCGGCAACGGGTCCGTCTCTGGACCGTGGATGCCGAGGTGATGAAGGGCTGGACGGATCAGATGCAGCCCGGCCTCGATCTGACGCAGCAAACCAAGTTCTGGCGATGGCTCCGCGACAACGTGGATTTTCGTGTCCGCGCGAACAAAGTCTAGCCCGCCAACTCGAGCCCCTCTTCCCTTAATTTCCAGACTGCGCATGATCTCAGAGAGGGAGTCTGCTACAATGCGGCGCTGTGGAAAAGCCCGTCTCCTTCAAGGACGCCGCAGGCCACCGGGTCGCAGCGGTCCTGGCGACGCCCGAGACGCCGAGTGACGGCGTTGCGGTGCTGTGCCACGGATTTTTCTCTTCCAAGAACAGCACCACGAATAAAACGCTCACCCGGCTCTTGAACGAGCGGCGCATCGCCGCCTTTCGGTTCGACTTCTTCGGGCACGGCGAGAGTGACGGGCCGTTCGAACAGATCACGACGACGATGGCCGTCCGCCAAGCCATGGGCGCACTCGATCTTATGGCCGCCGAAGGGTTCCGCCGGATCGGGTTGATGGGATCGAGCTTCGGCGGCCTCGTGGCGATCCACGCCACCTCCAGACGATCGGACATCGCCTGCCTAACGTTGAAATGTCCGGTCGTCGACTTCGCGGAAGAACTCCGGCTGGAGTTCGGCGATGAAGGGATGGCCGCGTGGAAGGCGACCGATACCATTCCCGACATCCTGGGCGGGTCCCGTCGGGTGAACCTCCACTTCGGCTTCTACGAAGACTCCCTCGATCAGATCGCCTATGAGCCTGCCAAGGCCATTACGGCTCCTACCTTAATCGTACAAGGAGCCAAGGACGAATTCGTGCCCCTCCACCAGAGCCGGCGCCTCTATGACATGCTCCAGGCGCCCAAGCGGTTTGAAATGCTTCCAGAGGCCGACCATCAGTTTACGAAGGCCGATGACTTTCACCGGATGACGACCCTGATCGCCGATTGGCTCGCCGACCACCTCCGCTGAGACTCGGCGGAAAGGACCATCATGAAAGACCATCCCGACCTCCCGATAAACGAGCGGCTCACGGTGCTCAACACCCTCTATCCTTGGTATAAGGAGGAAGTCTTCCGCCGACGGGAGCAGATGATGCGGCTCACCGCGTTCGCCTGCTCATTCCTGCTGCTGCTCTTGTTCATGTTGCTGGTCACGCCCGACCAACCGATCCGGCACCTCACCGTGAAGGTGCTCGCCAGCATCGGCGTGGTCGGTTTTGCCGCATTGTTCGGCTATCTGATCCTGCAACAACGCGAGCGGCACCGCATGGCCAAGCAAGCCTTGATTGACATCGAGCGCGCGCTGGGATTATACGAAGATGGAATCTTCCTGGAAGGCCAAGCCCTCTATCCGGCAAGCTGGCAAACCGCCTGGCTCGGCGATCGCAGCGTCACCGTTTATCTCGTCCTTATCGCTGCCCTCACCGGGTTGGTGATAGCGGCCGTGCTTGCAAGCTCCTCGTGACGAGGGGCACCCATTGCTTCCGGGACCCATTGCTCCCAGAAATGCAATGCAATGGGTGCCCCGCAATGGAGCCCGGTGACGGGTGACGAGTGGTCGTGGGGCACTGATATCGATGAACTCCTTCAACTTGTCACGGGTCACTGCTCACTCCGGCCCCACCTCTCTTTTCATCCTCCCCGGATA
>CAZZPI010000489.1:0-2003 GCA_964655865.1 uncultured Nitrospiraceae bacterium | reverse complement strand
TCACCAACCCCTTCCGGCCACCGCTCGGTACCGTGGTGGTAATTGACGTGTCATTCTGATACTGAAATTTTGCCTCGTGACCGGGCCCGAAGGACACGGTGCGGAGACATTGGGCCGCGCCAAAATTCTTTCCGGTGATCGTCACTTTGTCGCCGGCCTTACCCTCGTCCGGCGCGATCTGCTCGATCTTCGGCGCGGTCCCAAAGCAAGCCGTCGCCTTGCCCGCCGTTTCGGCCGTCTGAAACTTCGGCTTCTCCCCTTTGGGCTTCGCAGCCTTCGCCTCCTTGGCAGCCTTCGGTTTCTTGGCCTTTTTCTCCTGCTCCGCCGCCGTGGCTACTCCACCGAGGAAGCTTCCGAATAGAACCCCTGCGACGGCGAGCATCGTAAGTTTCAACACGAGTGTTTTCTGCATGACCGGCCTCCTTAGGTGCAATGCTGACCGACGTCGCACAATTCAAGTGGTGGGAGTGACTCTTATCTCATAAGCCAAGCCGCGTTTTCCACCGTTGAACGTAAGACCAATCGATTTGGAGGTCGCCCTTCCGGCTCTCTATCCTTCCTAGATCCGCCTGATCCTGCAGTCGACCCGCGAGGGTCTTGAGGATGATCAGGTCTTCCAACGTCAGGATAGCTACCGGCAAGTCGTCGAATTCCACTGTTTGCCTGCGACAGAGCGCCTGTCTCAAATACTCTGAATCAGCCAGCAGGAGATCGACAACCACCTCCTGATCCTGGCTGATACCGACCGCTCGCCAGATTGAGATACCTTTCAATGCGATCGGAGCTTGGTGGACGATGACGGAAGAAAAGAGAGGAGACAGTAGATCGCTGATAGCCTCGCGAGACGGGTGCTTGATCAAGATGAGCAGGTCGATGTCCGTTGTTGCGCGGGGTTCGACCAGGGCGCTGTAGGCCCACCCCCCGGCGAGAGCGTACTCAATCCCACGGCGGTTGAGACTGGAGATAATGTCTGAAAGCGCTCGAATTAGGAAGGACTCTGACGCCATGCCTGCTCTTTCGCGAGGCGAATCTCGTGCATCACCTGTTTCATTGCGTCACAGTCTGGGTTCTGCTTCCGGAGAACGGAACAACGCAAGGCAAGTCCAAGCTCAGTCAGTTCTATGGCGCGACGGAGATTCTCGGCAACTCGTGCAGTGGCGATTTGCTTCCGCTGTAATTGACTCATCGATCCAATACATGCCACCCGATTGGCAGATGGCTGAGAGCTGACAGCTAACCGCTGCTCCTCACTCCTCGATCGTCGAAATATCGCCGGGATCCTGCCCGAGTTCTTTCGCTTTGAGCACCCGCCGCATGATCTTGCCGGACCTGGTCTTCGGCAACGAGGGCACGACCTCGATTTCTTGCGGAACGGCGATCTTGCCCAGTTCCTTGAGCACGTGGTCTTTCATGGAATGAATCAGGTCCTTCGATTGTTGATGCCCTTGCTTTAAGATCACGAACGCCTTGATCGACTCGCCCGCGGTCTTGTGCGGCTTCCCGATGACGGCCGCTTCGGCGACGGCCGGATGACTCACCAACGCGCTTTCCACTTCCGCGGTGCCGATCCGGTTGCCCGCCACTTTGATCACATCGTCCGCGCGGCCCATGAACCACAGGTAGCCGTCGCCGTCTTTCCGGCAGACGTCCCCGGCGGTGTAACAGTTCGGAATCGTGTTCCAGTACACCTTGTAGCGGTCGGGATCCTTATAGATGGTTCTCAGCATCGAGGGCCAGGGCTTCTTGATGACCGCGAAGCCGCCGGCGTTGGCGGGCAAGCTGTTTCCCTGGCGATCGACGACGTCCGCCTCGATGCCGAGGAACGGCCTCGTTGCCGACCCAGGTTTGAGCGGCACGCAGGGGAGGGGCGTGACGAGGATGGCGCCGGTTTCGGTCTGCCACCAGGTATCCATGATGGGCTTCTCACCTCCGGTCACGCGGTGGAACCATTCCCACGCCTCCGGGTTGATCGGCTCTCCGACGCTGCCGAGGATGCGCAGCGA
>CAZZPI010000488.1:0-2009 GCA_964655865.1 uncultured Nitrospiraceae bacterium | reverse complement strand
ACGACTCAAGAATCCCGGCGCCTACACAGCGCCCACGCTGGCCGCCGCACTCGGTCTCGAAGGTGACCTGTAACCCATGACGCCGGACCGTCCCATCTGTATCAAGAAAGAGCCGGCGGAGCCGCCGCTGGACGAAATCGGCTGCTGGCCCGATCAATAATAGTAGAAGTTCTTGGTCCAGGCGTGGGATTTGAGTGTGGTGAGCAGTTTGTCGCTCAGCGTGCGCCCGTCGGAGACGGAACAGTTGGACACGACGTGCTTGCGCGTGCGCATGCCGGGGATGACGGTGCTGACAGCCGGATGGGCGAGGCAGTAGCGGAGTGCCAGTTCGGGCAACGTCATCGATTCCGATCCCAGCAACTTCTTGAGCGGCGCGACGCGCGCCGCCACCTGGGCCTTGCGGTCCCCCTTGAAGTAACCGTGCCGCCAGTCGCCTGCGGGAAACGTCGTGTCGGCCGTGATGAAACCGGTGAGCGCGCCCTCATCGAAAGGACATCGGGCGAGCACGCCGACGTCGTGCTTCAGGCAGGCCGGGAGCAGCGCGTCGTTGGGTGACTGGTCGAAAATATTGTAAATCACCTGGACCGCATCGATGACGCCGCTCGATACGAGCTTGAGCGCCGTTTCCGGCTCGTGGTCGTTGATCGAGACGCCGATCGCCCGGACTTTCCCCAATTGTTTGAGCTTGTGCAGCGCCTCAAGCCAATGCCGGTCCTCCATCCACTCGTCCCGCCAGACATGCAGTTGCTGGAGATCCACGCAGTCCATCTTCAAATTCTTCAGGCTCTGCTCGGTGGACTTGAGGATATGGTCGGGCGGGAAGCAGTCGGAGACGCGATCGCTCGGCAGGGCCGGCCAATGTTCGTTCAGCGGAGGGACCTTGGTGGCGACGTAGATCCGTTCGTTTCGCGCTCGGACAACCTGTCCCACGAGGGTTTCGCTGTGACCGTCGCCATAGACCAGCGCCGTGTCGATGAAGTTCACGCCGGCGTCGATTGAGGCGTGCAGGGCCGCGAGCGATTCCCGATCCTCCGCGCCGACCCAATAGCTCCGGCCGATGCCCCAGGCGCCGAAGCCGATCTCGGACACCTGCCAGCCCGTCCTGCCCAACCGGCGATAGCGCATCAATTAGATAGATTGTTGATTATTTCGCCTGCGCCCGCGTGTCCAGGTGCAACTCCACCGAGGCCCGCAGATTGGGGCTGTTGGCGAGCAACTCCACCAGCTTCGTCAAGGCTTCCCGGGTGGCCGTGTTCACTGCATCCGCAATGGTGGAGGACGCCTCGGAGCAAAAGAGCACGACCCGCCCGACATTGGCCTGCTGCGCATAGGAATGGCCTGTGATGATCGTACGCCCGTCGCGCTTGG
The DNA here is from genome assembly GCA_964655865.1 of uncultured Nitrospiraceae bacterium. Lineage (GTDB taxonomy): Bacteria > Nitrospirota > Nitrospiria > Nitrospirales > Nitrospiraceae > JBBIJI01. Next base: position 641 of record CAZZPI010000488.1, on the reverse strand, counting down.
CCTCGACGGTCATGCCGACGTCCGCCGTCGCCTGGACCGTCGGCAGGACCCCGACAGGATCGAACCGGACCGCGACGTCGAAGCGGTTGATCGCGATGATGAGGTCGTTGGGGCGGCCGTCCTGGTCGATCACCACATCCTCAAAGATCGAGGGCAGAGCTGTCCGGATGGAGGCGTCAATGGCCTGTCCACCGTCCACGTGGTAGGTGGGCGCCTGGCACATCAACAGTTCCGAGCGCACCTCTTTCTTGCAGCAATCCGCCGTCTTGATTTTGACGGAAAACTGACCGGGAACCTTGGTGCCGTGGGAATTGGAAATGGCTTCAATCTCGACGGGCGTGAGCGGAACGGTGTAGGCGCATCCCGCCATGCCGAATAGAATGACGATGCCGAGTTGTTGACTGAGTCCGCGCATGCTGAACCGCGCCCAGAGGCCTCATACGACTCGCCAAGTGTATCAAGGCTCTAACTTATTAATTTCTTTGAGGTTAGCGGACAATCGAGAATCTGGCAAGAAACATCGCTATTAGTGAAAACAACCAAGGCCCTAGCAGGGTCACCGCCAGGGCCTTGGATCTGGATTCAAGTTGGTTGCGGGGGAAGGATTTGAACCTTCGACCTTTGGGTTATGCCTGCCGCTA
>CAZZPI010000487.1:0-2022 GCA_964655865.1 uncultured Nitrospiraceae bacterium | reverse complement strand
GAGCCACATAGGCCTCCAGGCTTCTTTGCCCGGTTCCAGCAAGGGTTCGAGCACCGCTTCGACCAGTTCCGTGAGGGTTATAACGTTCGGCTCGAACAGGTGATCGCCCATCGCCAGGCATTCGTGGGAATCTCTCTGGCGATCGCCGGCGGCTCCCTTATCCTCTATTACTTCAACGGCCGCGAGTTCTTTCCCGAGATCAAGTCGGGGACGATGCAGATGCATATGCGGGCACCGATCGGCACGCGGATCGAAGTGTCGGGACGCATCGCCTCCCTCGTCTCGAACGACATCGCCCAGATGCTGCCCGGTCAGGTGGAAGGCGTCGTCAGCAATTGCGGCCTTCCGGTCGGACCGCATAACCTCGCCTTCATCCCGACACCGACGATCGGCACGCAGGATTGCGATCTGACGATCGACTTGAAGAACGAAAAGTCGCCGGTGTGGGAGTATCGGCGCATTCTCCGTAAAGGTCTGAAACAGCGTTATCCGGGAACAGAATTCACGTTCCAACCGGCTGATCTGACCGCGAAGATTCTCAACTTTGGCTCGCCCTCGCCGATCGATGTGCAGATCAACGGCATGGAGATGAACGCCAACTACGAGTTCGGGCGCAAATTGGCGGCCAAGTTTCGGGAGATCAGCGGCGCCAGCGACGTGACGATTCAGCAAACAATGCGCACCCCGACCCTCCTTGTCGAAGGCAATCGCACGTTCGGCCTCGGGATAAACCTATCCGAGAAGGACATCGCCGGCAATCTGCTCCTGACGACGTCGGGGAGCAAGCAGGTGGACCAGCAATATTGGCTCGATCACAAAACAGGCATGACCTACCAGATCAACATCTACACGCCGCAGCCGCAGCTCACGAGCATCAAAGATCTCTTGACCGTCCCAGTCGATCGGGGCGATCTCGACTCGTCGGAAAGGAAGCCGCAACTGCTCGGCAACGTGACCACGCTGTCGGCAGTCGGCACGCCGGGCGAAATCACGCACGCGAACATCATGCCGCTGTTCGACCTCTTTGTGTCCGCCGAAGGGCGCGACCTCGGCGGGGTGCTGGAAGATGTCAAGAAGGCCGCCAAGAGTATGGAGAAAGAGTTGCCCCGTAGCGCGGCGCTCGAAATCCATGGACAAGCAGAAACGATGCACAACGCCTACGTCGAGTTGCTTGCCGGTCTCGTCCTCGCCATCGTATTGGTCTATCTGCTGATCGTCGTCAACTTCCAATCCTGGCTCGATCCCTTCATCATCATTACGGCCCTGCCCGGCGCCTTGGCCGGCATTGCCTGGTCGTTATTCCTGACACATACGAATATTTCGGTGCCAGCGCTGACGGGCGCCATCATGACGATGGGGACGGCAACCGCCAATTCAATCCTTGTCGTATCCTACGCCCGCGAGCGGCTCGAAGCGCACGGCGACGCGCTGCTGGCAGCGATCGAAGCCGGGAAAGCCCGCATACGACCGGTGCTCATGACGGCCTCCGCCATGATCATCGGCATGCTGCCGATGTCGATGGGGAATTCCCCGAACGCACCGCTCGGTCGCGCCGTCATCGGCGGATTGGCGGTTGCCACCGTGTTTACCCTGTTTTTCGTCCCGTGCGTGTATGCCATCATCTACAACAGGCGATCCACTCCCCAAGGGGGCGGTGCCTGAAAATATGAATACCCTGCGTGGAAGAGGCATTGCGCTCTCAGCAATCTTGATGGCTGTTCTGTACCTCGGCTATCGCATCTATGAGAGCAAACTCAACGCTGCTGCGCTGCGCGAGGAGACGCTCGATGTCGCCGTTGCAACCGTGGCCGTCGCCTACCCAAAGCCGATGCCGCCGAGCGAGACGATCACGCTCCCCGGCAATATTGCGGCTTGGTTTTCCGCGCCGATATACGCGCAGGTCTCGGGCTATGTGAAAATGTGGCACAAGGATTACGGCGCGGAGGTGAAGAAAGGCGACGTGCTCGCCGAAATCAACGCGCCGGCTCTCGACGCCCAATATGAGCAGGCCAAGGCGGATTT
>CAZZPI010000486.1:0-2027 GCA_964655865.1 uncultured Nitrospiraceae bacterium | reverse complement strand
GTGCAACTCGCATCGATCACCATGCTCCTCAAGCAATTTTGAGATAGGTTCTAGTAGACTTTGTCGATTGTGATCTCGATATCCCGTCCGCCGGGGAGTGTCGGGTTCTTGTCGTAGCGGCCCTCCAAGTCTCCCGCTTGAGGCTGACCCGCCTGTCCGTCTCGATCCACCCGAGCGATCACCTCCACCATCCCGCGAAGTTCCGTTCCCTGCACCATCACATCGGCATTCGAAATCTCGAAGGAGACGGGAAAAGTAGGATGATCGATTCGTTTGACGGCGATCGGTCGCGGCATGCCGCCCGGACGCCTCACGATCACAAACAGCACATCCGTGGGTTTGATCTGGTCGGCAAGGTGGGGTGCGATTTTCACCTGCCCTGCGATCGTGCCCGTCCCTTGCGGCTCGCAACTGTGCGCGAGGCCTAGCCATGCGGCCAGCGCAGCCAAGCCGATGATTCCCCCCGCCATACCGAGGGCGCGAATGGAGAAGCCCGCCATCGAGGAGTCCTCTACCTTCCAGAAGAGGGGACGCATTATACCGAGCCCCTTGCGAAAAAGGGAGAGGAGCCTGTTTACGGTCCGGAAAGTCGTAGTGTAAGATACGCGGCCCGGGTGATCGAAGGAGGTGTCATGGTAGCCAATCCAGGATTTCCGGTGTCGTTGGACGTCAAGGGATGGCCTTGCCTGGTGTTGGGCGGTGATGAGGAGGCTGCCGAAAAGACCCAGCGTCTGCTCGATGCCGGCGCCAAGGTGACGGTCATCAGCGCGACGCTGAACGAAGCCTTACGGACGCTCGCGGCGTCGGCCAAGATCATTCATCGAGGCCGGACGTTCCGCGCGGGCGATCTGGACAACATGATCCTCGTCTTGAATTGTGTGCGTGGCGATCCGGACTTTGCTCGTTCGTTGCTTGCGATGGCGAGGGACAAACGCGTGCCGCTCTGGACCGTGGATCGGCCGGAATATTCATCGGTGATCATGCCCGCGGTCGTGGCGTGCGGCCATCTTCGCGTGGCGATCAGCACCAGCGGAGTCGCGCCGGCCCTGTCCGGTTTCATCAAGGAAGATATGGAAAAGATATTCGGACAGGAGTTCGCCGCATTCGTCGACTGGCTTGGCCAGCTTCGCGAGCAGGCGAAGGCCACCGAGCCCGACGCGGAGAAGCGACGGCAATTGCTGCGTGAAGCCTTAGACGGCTTCCGGTTTATGGGCGCGGTGAAGTATCCGCAGGTCTGGCTCGAGGAGCGGGCGAAGATGGCGTCAGGCGTCCCTCGATCGGACTCAGGACGGTGAGCTTGCCCTTCGACTTGGCTCAGGGCCTTGAGCTTGTCGAAAGGCCGAACTATGAAACTTGAGTCGTGACGAAGTCACGGAGCCGAAAGCAGATTGCTGGCGGCAAGAGAAAACGGAGGGGTGTTGCGACAACATGGTCCTCTTGGAATTCAGCATGTCACCGTTAGGAAAAGGCGAGAGTGTCGGCAAGTATGTCGCACGTTCGTTGGACATCATAGACAAGAGCGGGATCGAGTATCGGCTGAATCCCATGGGGACGGTTCTTGAAGGAGAATGGGATGAGTTGTTCGCCGTCGTGCGTCGCTGTTTCGATCGTATGCGGAAGGATTGCAACCGCATCTCCTGCACCATCAAGATCGATTATCGCCGCGGTCATAAGGGCCGGCTTTCCAGCAAGGTGGCCAGCGTGGAAAAGCACCTCAAGCGGAGGGTGAAGGTTTAACCCGAGTGGGTACGGGAGGGGGAGGTGGTTTGGGCCCCCTCCCGTGTCGAGCGCCGCTCGACCTAAACTGATTCGCGGACATGATGATCGCTTACAGCGAGACATTCTTGCAGCAGGCCCTGCCAATCACGCTGCTTCCCCTTAGTCATACGATCCTCGAACGGCCGCTGATGGAGTTTCGGCCGTTCGGGGTGGACGAACAGGGCAACAAGATTCGGGACACGAGCGGAGTGAGCGTCGCGGCCACGGTGCAGTACCTCGAAAAGGTAGTCACGAGAGACCGCGGACGG
>CAZZPI010000485.1:0-2030 GCA_964655865.1 uncultured Nitrospiraceae bacterium | reverse complement strand
CTCGGGACGTGAAGCGGGGGCCGGTTCGTACCAATATTCAGGACCGATACGAAGTTGAAATAGACGATCCGACGATCGAGAACGCCATCGACGCGAATATCCACCGAGGGTCGGCGGCGCTGGCTGCCACGATCCAAGAGTACCGCCAGCACATTTCATTTTACCGGAAAGCCTGAAGCGCCGACTTAGCCGCTAATACCCGTTCCACTTCCTTCACCACTTCAGGCGCGAGGGGTTTCGTGCGGTGGTGAAAACGGCCCACCACGTTGCCGGAGCGATCCACCAAATACTTCTGAAAGTTCCACTCCACTTCCCCCGGAAAAGGGCTCTGCTCGGTCAAGTATTGATAGAGGGGGTGTTTGTCAGGCCCTTTCACGCTGATTTTGCTGAAGAGAGGGAAGGTCAGACTGTACCTGGTGTAGCAGAAGTTCTTGATTTCGGCGTTGGTCCCCGGCTCCTGCTGGCCAAAATTGTTGGCGGGAAAGGCCAGGATCTCAAACCCCTTGTCATTGTACTGTTCGTACATGATTTGCAGATCGGCATATTGCGGCGTGTTGCCGCAGAAGCTGGCTGTGTTCACCACCAACAATACCTTTCCGCGAAACTGATCGAGCGAAACCGGCTTGCCGTCTATGTCGTCAAGGGTAAAGTTGTAAATGCTTGCAGTCTTGGAGGCCATCAATACCGGTCCTTTCTCTTCCGCCTGTGCGGCCGGGAGGTCGAAGAGGTAGCCAGATGTGCAACCGGCAACGACACCGAGTCCGCAGACAACGACGACCGGGAGCGTCTTGGCGATTCTCATATAACCTCCTTCGGAGATCAATGCGTCAGCCGCTGTAATGCCTCGATTCGGACTTCGATGGGCGGGTGCGTGGCGAACAAGCTCATGAACCCGCCGGCTTTCCCTGAGATTTTCATCGTCGCCAAGGGTTCCTGCGTGTCGTAGGCGAATTGTGCCCGATTCACCCAGTTGTCGATGGCCCGAAGCGCGGAGATCATCGAGTCCTTCCCGTACACCTTCGCTGAGAAGGCATCCGCCCCGAATTCTCGACGGCGAGAGAACCAACTGATCAGAATCGAGGCGAGAATCGTCACGACGATTTGCAAGATGATCGAAACCGCGATCCCGAGACCGGCCTGATCCCGCTCCGCAAAAAAGCGACGAACCCACATCGAGATGTAATGGACGAACGTGTTCATGAGTCCGGCCAACACGGTTGTCGCGAACATGTCGCCGTTGTACACATGGCCCATCTCGTGCGCGAGCACGGACCGCACCTCCTGCTCGTTCAGGTTATTCAACAGGCCGGTGGAGACGGCGACCATCGAGTTGTTGCGGCTGGGACCGGTCGCAAACGCATTGGGGTCCGGCGAATCGTAGATCCAGACTTCCGGCATCGTAATGTTCAGCCGTTGGGCGATCTCACGCACCGAGTGGAAGATGAGCTGTTCCGCATGACCGCGGGGGTCGGTGATCTGGTAACAATCCAGCATGGCGCGGGCGAATTGCTTCGAGAACAACAAGCTAAGGAACGCGCCGCCGAAGCCGAACACCAGCGCCCAAACCAGCGAGGAGAGGTCGATCGATCCGCGCAGGTCGATCCCGACCATCGGCAGGATCACGTTAATCAACAGCGGCGCCGTGATCCACAAAGTGATCATGATCAGAAAGTTGGCGATCAGGAGCAGCCCGATGCCTTTCAGAGACTTCATCGATATCCTCCTTCAGTGTCCTTCGTGAGGGTTTCCCTATGACTCTGGGGTACCCGTCGTTGAGAATGATTATACAAACGATTCAGCAGAATTGCACTCTGATCCGGCCTCTTGATTGTCTGCGAAGAGATAACGCCGGATTCTTCCGAGTCAAGCAGCGGAGTTGACCGCATTTTAAGATTCTGCTACATCAATGGCTTGATGCCACGCTCGGTATTGTTCCTGGTCAGTGCTGGGTTGCTCCTCGCCTTGCTTCTTGTTGACGGGGAGGGGGGAAGATGTGTGTTTGCTGAAGACCAGGCCGGGTCCTCTCAACC
>CAZZPI010000484.1:0-2036 GCA_964655865.1 uncultured Nitrospiraceae bacterium | reverse complement strand
CTCGAGGCGGCGGCCGAACGGATCACCGAGCCTCGCGAGGGCGTGACCCGGTATCACCTCCCCGACGGCCGTCGGATCAACCTGCTGGCGGGCGGCCGGCTCGTGAACCTCACCGGCCCCCACAGCGGGGGCCACCCGGCCGAGGTGATGGACACGACGTTTGCGATGATGTTCGAAGCCGCCCGCGACCTGCTGGCGAACGGTCGCGGCGAGGAACTCGATCCCGGATTGTACGCCGTGCCGGATCGGCTCCGTGCGGGGTCGTGAAATCTTGGAACGTATTCAGGATGGACAAGGCACAGCCGATGACCTGGAGCTGTTGTTCGATCTCGGCGAGACGATGAAAGCGGCGAGTCTCTGTGCCTTGGGAGGGCGGGCTCCCTATCCGGTCCTGACGGCGATTGCGCATTTTCCAACAGAGTTTCGAAGCCGGTTGCAGCGATAAATGTTTGGAACTCAGAACTCCTAACTCATAACTCAGAACTTTTCTTTCGATGAAGCTCACCATCAACGGCCGATTGGTTGTCGCCTCGCCGGGCGACACAATTTACCAGGCGGCAAAGAAGGCGAGGATCGCCATCCCGGGCTTGTGCGTCTCCGATCATCTCAAGCCCTTCGGCTCTTGCCGCCTCTGTCTCTGCGAGGTCGAGGGCCAGTCGGGAACGCCCGCGGCCTGCACGACGCCGGTCTGTGAAGGCATGGGCGTGAAAACGCAGAGCGAGCGGCTGACTCGCCTCAGGCGCAACGTTGTCGAGTTGTATCTCTCCGAGCAGCCGGCGGGCTCTGAGGCGCCGGAGGTTCTGCAACACTTGGCGACCACGCTCGGCCTCAGGAACGTCCGGTACCGGCAACCGGCTAAGCGAGTGGACTTTCGCGATGCCTCGAATCCGTTCTTTGCATTCGATAACGCGCGCTGTATCTCCTGCGCCCGCTGCGTCCGAGCCTGCGATGAGATTCAAGGCACTTTTGCGCTCACCATGATCGACCGAGGGTTTGCCGCCAGGCCGATCGCCGGAGTACATCCGTTTGCCGGCATGGCAGATGGGTTCGCCTCGTCGAACTGCGTCTCCTGCGGCGCCTGCGTCAAAGAATGTCCGACCGGTGCGCTGTCGGAAAAAACTGTCTTGGAGCACGGCCTTCCCATGCAAACCGTCAGGACGACTTGCGCCTATTGCGGAGTCGGGTGCGCCTTCGATGCCGGAGTCCGAGACGGACGAGTCGTGACCATGGTGCCGGCCGACGATGGACCGTCCAATCGGGGTCATGCCTGTATGAAAGGACGCTTCGGGTGGACTTACATCTCGGCTCCGGATCGCCTCCGCGTCCCGCTTCTGCGCAAGGGTGACGGCTGGGAAGAGATCTCCTGGGATGCGGCTCTGGACCGCATCGCGGAGGAGTTTACTCGAATCAGAAATTCCCATGGCCCCGACGCGCTGGCGGCCATCTCGTCCAGTCGCGGGACGAATGAGGAAAATTATCTCTTCGGCAAGTTCATGCGCTGCGTGATCGGGACCAATCACATCGACAACTGCGCCCGCGTCTGCCACAGCGCGACGGTCACCGGCATGATGGAGACGCTCGGGGCGTCGGCGGCGACCAACTCGATTCAGGACATCGAGCAGGCCCAGTTGATCATGGTGGTGGGAGCGAATCCTACGGAGTCGCATCCGGTGGTTGGGGCTTTGATCAAGCGGGTGGCGCGTCGAGGCGTGCCGCTCATCGTGATCGATCCGCGCAAGACCGAGCTCGCTCGACTGGCCGATCTGCACCTTCAACTCAAGCCGGGCACGAACGTCGCGCTGCTCAACGGCTTGGGCCACGTCATCATGCAGGAAGGTTTGATGGACAAAGCCTTCATCGCCGCCCGAACGGAGGGCCTCGACGATTGGCTGGAGACGGTCAAGCCGTGCACTCCCGAAGTCACGGAGCAGATCACGGGGGTACGGGCCGATCTCATCAGCGAGGCAGCGAGGCGCTACGCCACGAGCGGCGCCTCGCTCTGCGTGCACGGGCTGGGCGTGACCGAGCACCGGTGG
>CAZZPI010000483.1:0-2040 GCA_964655865.1 uncultured Nitrospiraceae bacterium | reverse complement strand
TCGGTCGCGCCGCAAGGACACGTTGACACCGCCGCGCTCATGCAGCCTGACCTTTCTCCGCGACCTCGGTCAAGAGGGAGAGCACCGCTCCCGATGTCTTCTCCGCTGAAAACTCTTGTGCGCGTTGTAAGCCTGCGGCCCGAACACGATCGCGCAGTTTGGCATCGTTCAGCAGCAGCAATAACGTGTCGGCCAGCGCACGCGGCTTTTCCGGGTCGAAGAACAGCCCTGCCGCCCCAACGACCTCAGGGATGGCCGCACGCTCGGCGGCCGCCACCGGCGCACCACAGGCCATCGCTTCCAACGCCGGCAAGCCGAACCCTTCTTCCAACGACGGCATGACAAAGAGCGTCGCACCGCTGTAGACCTGCGGCAGATCACGGTCGGCGACCAATCCGGTGAATCGGACGTGATGGTCGATCCTCAAACGGCACGCGCGGTCCTCCAACGCCGGTCGATTTGTCGCATCTCCTCCTGCGAGGACCAATTGCAATTTTCGTCGCTCCGCACGGGGCAACAGGGCAAAGGCTTCGAGCAAGGTGTCGAGATTTTTGTGCGGCTTGAAATTACCCACGTAGAGCAGGTAGGGAGACACGAGCCCGTACTTTATCGCCACGTTCGGCGTCAGGGCCACGGGCCGGAATTCCTCCCCCAGCCCGACCGGAATCACCCGGATCCTTGCGGCCTCGACGCCGAGTCGAGCGACGATCGCGCGCTTGGAGTAGTGCGAGTCCGCGATGATGGCGGCCGCCGAGGCGGCGTAGAGCTTCGCGAGCGTCGTCATCAGTCGGTCGTGCCATGGACGTGAGCGTCCGAGATAGCCGATGAAAAACAGATCATGGATCGTGAGCACGGCCGGACAAGGGGCAAACACGGGCCCTTTATAGTAGGGAGACAAAAAGACATCAATACGATCTTCTCGGAGTCGCCGCCTGAGGCTGATTTGATCCCACCAGGGACGACTCCATTCGTGGAGCCTCATCGGTCTGGTCTCCGCCGCTGCATCGGGAAAGACAGTCGATTGATTACCGTACACGACGCAGTCCCATCCCTGTCGTCTGGCTGTCTTCACCACCTCGATCACATAACGCCCGATTCCGGTCCTCGCGCCGGGGACCAGCTCGCGGCCATCCACGCCAAGTCGCATCTACGAGCTCCCGACCGGTTCCACCCCGACCACATGCAGCAAGCGGATACGGCTTCCATCCGCCGCCACAAAATCTCGCAGCCAATCGAGCCCCGGCGGCGGCTGATGCGTCACCAACGGCAGCAACCCGGACCGATCCGCCAGTGTTCGGCTGTCCAAGACCACGATCGTGGCTCCCGCCCCTCGGGCTTCCGAGCTCAGCCTGGCGGAGGCCAGATCCTGCAAGGGAATGTGAGGTCGACCTGAATAAAAGGCGATGAAGGGCTTGCGATCCATGATGACTGCTTCGGACGGTTGAGTCTCAACAATCCACGCGGCGACTTGTTTGTACAGCTCGGCGCCGATATCCGGCTTGTAGATGGGCTTGAGCGTCCATGGAAGGATCGACAGCAACACCAGCGCCGAGAAGGCGTGCTTCCCCTTCATGATGGGTAGATGGCCTGCTCCCAGCTTGCCGGCGGCCCAGAGCGTCCCGGCGGCCGCGAGCGCAAGCCAGAACGGCAGCGCGGAAGCAAACACACGGGCCTCGACGTGAAAGAACAGGGTCGCAAAGGGAGGGACTGTCGCGAGGAGCAGCCACCCTTCCCGCGTCCGCCAGCCCCCAGAGCCGAGGTTGCGGAGTGTACCCGGAAGGACAACAAGGAGGAGCAGCCCCGGCAACAAGTCCGGGAGCGCGTGCTTCTCGAACACCACCCCATTCACCGCGAGCTCACGGAGCGTGGTCCCGAGGTGACGGGTCATGGAGACAAGGTCCGACTCGCCGTCTGAAACCAGAATTTGATGGTCTTGGTGGAGCGCGTGCGAGATTTTGCCCGTGAGCGTCCAATAGCCCAACTGCTGGTTCAAATAAAGGAGGTAGGGACCGGCCAGCAGCGCAAACACGCCGACCGCTG
>CAZZPI010000482.1:0-2085 GCA_964655865.1 uncultured Nitrospiraceae bacterium | reverse complement strand
CATACGGTGCCGTCCGCCAATCGGAGCGCCTGAGAAACTGGTCGACTCGACAACGCCGGATCTCCGCCCGCTCCTTAAGACCACAGCGATCCAAGTTTTTTCTCAGGATTCGCAGGGCCGAAGGATTGTGTTCGATGAAGGTCACGGCGGTGGCTCCGCGACTCAGCGCTTCGATCCCGATGGCTCCGGTTCCCGCATAGAGGTCGAGGAAGACCGCGCCCTCCACCGACGGACCGAGGATGGCGAACAAGGCTTCGCGGACGTGATCGGACGTGGGGCGGACTCCCTCTCCGGGAGGTCGTTGCAATCGGCGACCCCGTAACTGCCCCGCAATGATACGCATGCAGAGTGGTCCGCGCTTTCGGCTACGAAGTGCCACTCTAACATGGCGATTTTCAAAGGGTCAAGGAATGGGTTTCCCTGTTATTACTTGGAGGGTTCTGCAGAATTGGACTCGTGCTGGATGACACGGCGTTTAGCCTTCGAAGTGGGAAACGACTCTTTGACGGGTCGCGAACGACTCTCTTATAATGGGATCACTTCAACGGCTCGTGGTTCCACGGCGAAGATGTTCACGCGAGTGCGATGACGGTCAACAAGCAGATGAACAAAGAGCTTGTTGGGCGTGGAGCGTGTTAGCGCGTCGGAACCGGCTGCGCTTCGCGTGCCGCGAGGCTCCGGCGACGGTTTGCTGAGATCGTGCGATCGATGATGGCTCCGCAGTTAATGCATTTCCACGCGTAGAAGATGAGGAAGAAATCAGAGAACCGCTCCAGCATCATGAGTCCTTTACACTTTGGACATTCCATTGGCCCCTCCCGGGTCTCGAAGTTAAATGCTGTAGCGGGAGCAAGCAAGAGCTGCACCATTTTGTCGAAATGCAACAAATCAATAAGTTGTGTCCTTTATCGGAAGCGAATTCCCTGGTCATTCCGGGAGCGCGTCAGTACAAAATCGTTCAGGACGTCATAATTTTGTCCTGGGGAGAAATCCCAGATGGGGAGACGACGCGGGGGAATCGTGCAATGGCCACAGGCGGAACGTCCCCGAGAGCGGTTGCTTCAAGGTGGTGCTGATGGCCTCTCCGATGCGCATCTCCTTGCTATTCTGCTCCGGAGCGGACGTCCCGATGCCTCGGCGGTGCAAGTGGCCATCGAGTTACTCGGCCTTCTCGGCGGACTCCAGGGTCTGGCGCACGCCGGCGTCGACGAGCTGTGCGGGGTGACCGGTGTCGGTCCCGCCAAGGCAGCGCAACTGAAGGCGGCGTTCGAACTCGGCAAGCGCGCGCTCTCGGAACCGCTCTCCACCGGGATCCGCATTACCTCCAGCGCGTGTCTCTATAAGCATTACCATCCCCAGCTTCGTGACCTGCGCCACGAGATCTTCAAGGTGATCCTCCTTGATGCGAAGCACGCGCTCATCCGGGATGTGACCGTGTCCGAAGGAAGTCTGACCTTGAGCATTGTGCATCCGCGCGAGGTCTTCAACCTCGCCGTTCGTGAATCGGCCGCGGCCGTCATCTTCATGCACAATCATCCCAGCGGAGACCCCACACCGAGTCGAGAAGACCGCGTGCTCACAGCGCGCCTGGTGTCTGTCGGCCAGGTCCTCGGGATCCAAGTCCTCGACCACGTCATTGTGGGCGACGGTCGATATGTGAGTTTTGCGGATCAAGGGTGGTTATCGAACGAAATGAGGGTCGCTGAACTCACGGGCGAGGCGGTCCAAGCGGACCTGTAGCGCAAAGCGTCATGTTTCGTCCACGGACGTCCGAACGGCCCCGGCGGTCGCGGCCTTGGCCAGAGAGAGGAGGGGAGTATGTCACAGTCCCAAGCTCGTGCGGTGCGTAACGTGGTGTTGGTCTCGAACTCCGGTGCGGGCAAGACGTCGCTGCTCGAAGCCATGCTTTTTGTTTCCGGTACGATCCCCACCATGGGAACGGTCGACGCTGGCTCGACGGTGTCGGATTTCGAGCTGGAGGAAGTGCATCGCCGACTCTCTCTGAGCACCAGCGTGGCACACGTCCAGTGGAAACAGACCGCCGTGAACGTGATCGATACGCCCGGCGCCCTGAGCATCCAGGGA
>CAZZPI010000481.1:0-2137 GCA_964655865.1 uncultured Nitrospiraceae bacterium | reverse complement strand
GACCTTCGCCTCTTGCGGAGGGTGAGAGGCTTCGGCCGCCGGCCGCCGGACAAACTGCTGATCCTCCACGGCCGTGGAGACTCGGCGGCCTGCGCAGGCGGTGAGCAACCCAGCAACCCCGAGAGAGAGAACGATGATGATGAGGGGACGTGTGACATACCGCGACATGCGGCCTCCTTCGCCTAAGGGACAGTGATCGAGCGAGCGACTAACCCGTCCGGATTCTTGAGATAGGTCAGGTGAACGACAGCACCGACGCGAACGTCGGCTAACGTCGCCGATCGGTTGCCGAGCTTGATCCGGGTGTCCGACGGAACTCGAGCCCCCACGATCAACTCCTGGCGGTTCGGCGTCATGACCCGCACGACGATCGTGTGAGGCTGGTCCTTCACGTTGGTGGCGACCACGTCTCCCCGGACCGTGCGCGCGGTGTCTTGCGTCGTCTTGCCAATGGATGGCCAGAAGCATATGGCCAGGGTCAGGGCCAACATCAATACAACTCCCCCTCTGCCCCTTATGTTCAGCATGCTGGAGTTCTCCATGCCTGAAGCCGAATTACCGCGTCCACGTCACGCGGATGAAATCCTCGTCCTGGTCATAATGGAAACTCAGGTCGCCGTGATAGGCATGCTTCAACGCCTCGCCGATGCGGCGCGGCAGGTGCGTATCGCTCGTGGAGATCACCAGCCCTTCCCGCTGTCGCTCGATTCCCATGATGCGAGAGAGTGGGTGCTCCTTCTTTTCTTTTGCTTCCGTGTTGTGGACGATGCCCATCACTTGCTCGTGCTGCTCATCCACGAACGAACCCTTGACGGTCAGCAAGCCTTTCGGATACTTGTCGCGGATGCGATGACAGGCCGGACAGACGGCCTCTTCGGCTCCAGCCGGCGCTGCGGCCCAAGTCCAACGGCCTTTATGAAACACGGCACGACATTCGGGACAGATGGTGGGTTCCTTCAGCTTGCCGCGAAGCTTGTAGGTGTCGTGCTCATACTCTTGGACGGTTCGATCACGCCTGCTTCCCAATCCAGCCGGTGTTTTGACTTTCGTTGCCATGTCGTTCCTTTCGAATCGCTTAGGCCGGTGAAGGATGTGTGCGTTCACGCATCGCTTCTTCGGCCAGATTTAGGTACTGCAACACCTCATGGTCGTTGACCTGCGCAAAGTCGACATAATGGTTGCCCACGGCCCAAAACGGCTCGGGGGTCGCCAGCACGACGAGTTCATCAACGCTGCGCCTCGCCTTCGCGATCGTGCCGGCCGGCCCCACGGGAATGGCCGCGATAAGGCGCCGTGGGCCGTGCTGACGAATCGCCTCCACGGACGCAAAGAACGTCGCGCCCGTGGCGATGCCGTCGTCGACAACGATAACCACTCGGTCCGTCAAGGTGGGAAGGTGCCGCCCCTGCCGGTAGAGGGCCTGGCGGCGGGAGATTTCTGCTCGTTCATGGCTCGCCAACGCTTCAATCTCTTTTCGCGAGAGACCGAAATCGGCCGCGGCCTCCGGATTCACATAAATGGTGCCGGTCTCGCTGACGGCCCCAAGGGCATATTCCGGATTGCCCGGCGCGCCGATCTTCCGCGTGATGAACACATCCAGCGGGAGATGAAGGGCAATGCTGAGCTGATAAGCCACCGCCAAACCGCCGCGTGGGAGCGCCAGGATGAAACCGGCGGGATGGTTTCGATACGCCGCCAATTCCGACGCCAGCTGGCGCCCAGCCTCTTCACCATTCTGAAAGATCACCGGCACTCCGGTCCTCTTCTCCTCTTCGCCTTACGGCTAGTTCAGATTGATCAGCCCGCCCGCGCCCTCGACGCCGATCAGGAACAAGGCCAGCGCCACCAGCATAGCCACCAGCCACCAGAGAGCCGGGAAACGTGCCGCGGCCTCGCGATGCCAGTGGATATTCCATGGAATTTCGAGATAGTGTGGATGGCGAATCATGGCTTCCTCCAAACCGCACTTCGTGTGAACCGGTCAATCTCCTGAAGTTTATCGTAACCGACGCGACCGGATAGAGTCTTCAACCCGCTTGCTTCCTAAACCGCACTTCGTACGTACCGGCGGCTCTTGATGGTTTTATCGGGATTGACGCCGCCGGATAGGGTCCTCAGCCAACTGATTCTCTCCGTC
>CAZZPI010000480.1:0-2156 GCA_964655865.1 uncultured Nitrospiraceae bacterium | reverse complement strand
GAGGTCTTTCTTCGTCAGTTCGTCGGAGTAGGCAAAACCGGTTTTCTCGCCGGCGGTCGCTCGGATGCCCACGCCCTGGGAAATGTTCTTCACCGCGCGCTTGACGAGTCCTTCCTCCATCGAGACCGATTCGCTCTGGCAAGCCTCGAAATAGAGGTCGGCATAATCCACGAGGCGGGTTTTGACCCGTCCCAAGGCGCGTCCCACTTCGGCCGGTGTCAGACCGAACTGCTCCAGGGATGGTGGTCCCATCGTCATCATCGATTCACTGTATCGCTCATACAAAGGGGAAATCGAGTATAGCTGATTCATTTCGAGGGACGCAATCAGCGCGTGGGCTCAAGGGCTCGCATTTACAGGACTTTTCCCAAATAGCGTTTGACATTTTGTCCACCGAACAGTAGACTCTGCCCACCTGCCGTCTGTGCCACGGTAACCGCGGAAAGGATGACTATCCCCCTGATGCCCAAAGGCGGCGCTCTCGCGATCGAGCAACTCTCCGAACAAGAGTTACTGGCCAAACTCGATCCGGATCTTCTTCCCAAACACGTGGCCGTCATCATGGACGGTAACGGCCGCTGGGCCGAGACGCGTGGATTGCCCCGGATCGCCGGGCATCGGGAAGGGATCAAGTCGGTCCGGGAGCTGATCGCCCTCTGCTTGGAGGTCGGCGTCCAAGCTCTGACGATTTTCGCCTTCTCGCAGGAAAACTGGAATCGTCCCACCCAGGAAATCAACGCGTTGATGGCTCTCCTCGAGCAGTACCTCTCGACCGAACGTTCCGCCTTGGTCGAGCAGGGCGTCCGGTTCCGGACCATCGGCCGGCTGTCCTCGCTTCCGCCCGCGGCGTCGCACTGGGTCAAGCTCACGGAACACGACACCGCCCACCTGGACAAGTTGCAGTTGACCGTGGCGCTTAGTTACGGGGGACGAGGCGAAATTGCCGATGCGGCCAAGCAGATCGCGCAAGATGTGCGCAGCGGCAAACTGCAGCCGGAGGAGATCACGGAAGAGCTCTTCCAATCCTACCTCGCCACGCAGGGTCTGCCAGATCCCGATCTCCTCATTCGCACCAGCGGAGAGACGCGCATCAGCAATTTTCTGCTCTGGCAGTTGGCCTACACGGAGCTCTATTTCACGCCGACCTTGTGGCCGGACTTTCGCCGCCGCGAAGCCCTGCTTGCGCTCCTCGAATACCAACGTCGCGAGCGACGTTTCGGGCGCGTCCTCAGCACGCTTTCACCCAACAACTAATTCGTGACGTCGGAGGCCATCGACTCCCGCATGGACAGTCACCGCCTACCAAGGGTGTCGGCACATTTTGCGACCCGCTTCGACATTCGCCGGATCTACGTCGCGCTGGCGTTCCTGCCGGTGTTTTATGTAGTCGTGCGGTACTTGCCCGCGACGATCTTCTTCGCGCTCGTCCTAAGCGCGGGCTTGTTGGCCGGCTACGAATTCTACCGACTCTATTTTAAGGCACCCGGGCTGCCGCTCCCGATGCTGGTTGGGATGGTGGCCATCGCCTCGTTGCTCGTCGGTTATCAGTGGGCCGGCGCATCGTACGAGCACGCGATCGTTCTGTTCGTCCTCCTGGCTGCGCTCGTGGTCCCGCTCGTGAGAAACGGCGCGCTCACGCAGTCGCTCACCGACAGCGCCGTCACGGTCTTCGGAACCCTCTACATCGGGGTGACGCTCGGACACTTGCTCCTCACCCGCGCCTCGCTCGATGGAGCGGGGCTTAGCCTGTTCGTCGTGCTGGTGACGTGGTGCAGCGACATCGGCGCCTATTACGTCGGGACGCTGTTCGGCTCACACCGACTGGCCCCGAGCATCAGCCCCAACAAAACTGTGGAAGGTCTGCTGGGAGGATGGGTGTTGGCGACCGGCGCTGCCTTCGGGGGGCGCCTCCTGGGAGCACAGATCTTCACGATCGTCGACTGTCTGATCCTCGGAGCGCTGCTCACGTGCACTGGCGTGCTGGGCGACCTTACCGAGTCGGCACTGAAGCGCAGCGCCGGAGTGAAAGACTCCGGGTCATTGCTTCCTGGACACGGCGGGATGCTGGACCGACTCGACAGTCTCTTGTTCACCGCTCCGACGTTCTATTACTATGTGATCTTGAAGGAGTTGGTGTTCGGGTGGTTTGACTAACT
>CAZZPI010000479.1:0-2161 GCA_964655865.1 uncultured Nitrospiraceae bacterium | reverse complement strand
TTTCTCCCTCTCCTTCTTGTTCATATCCCGTGCCGAGATCACCCGAACCCGCCGCCGTCTGATCGTAAAAACGATGAACAACTCACGCCCGGTATCCGTCTTACCCAAGATGTAATACCGGGGCTCTTGGCCCGAATGTCGTTCATCATCCGCAACAACCAGAGGACGATTGAAGAAGACTTGCTCGCATTCGGCGATGCTGGCCCTGTGCTTTTCCCAATTCTTCGTGAGATTGCCTTCATCCCACTCGAAGCCTTCAACAAGATCGAATTTCTCCATGAGCGATGTATATGGATATCATATACGTTATGAAGCGGTCAAGTCCGGAGCAGGGAAGGCTGTTCGCAAAAGGCTCGACAAAACCGCCCCCTACTTTTTCTCCCACTTCATGGCATGCTGGAACACGCACTTCGGGCAGGTGTAGTGCAGGTACTGTCCGCCGCCGACGAGCCGTTTCTTCATCGGCACCTTGCACCAGGTGCACAGACGATCGGGAATGTCGTCTTGCGCGGGGGAGGTGGAGGTCTGCTGGTCCGGCCCGGAGGACATGCTTCATTGTGGTGGAGCGCTCGCGGCCTTGTCAATGTACTGGAAAATGTTGAACCGTGAATGTTCAATTATGAATTTCCGGAAATTGAAAATTCACAATTGAACATTCAACATTGCGCGGCAGCTCACCGTTCCGCTATTTGCGGGATGCCCATCTCGCCGCCGCCTGCCGTCGGGTCTGCCTTCCGCGGGAACCGCTCTTCCAGAATCATGTAGAGCGTCGGAATCAGGAACAGGGTCAACATGGTGGAGACGGTCAGCCCGCCGACGACCGCCCGCGCCAGCGGCGCGTTGGTTTCCCCGCCGACCCCCCAGCCCAGCGCCATCGGCACGAGACCCAGCACGGTCGCCAGCGAAGTCATGAGAATCGGCCGCAACCTGGTCCGTGACGCCAGCACGACCGCCTCCCGCAACGCCATGCCGCGCCGCCGGAGGACGTTGGTGTAGTCCACGAGCAGCACGCCGTTGGAGACGACGATGCCCAGCATCATGATCACCCCCATCATGGACGTGGTCGAGATCGTCGTGTTCGTCAGGAACAGGATCAGCCACACGCCGGCGAGCCCGAGCGGGATCGAGAACATGATGATGAAGGGGTCCACCAGCGATTTGAACTGCGCGGCCATGACCATATAGACCAGGATCAGCGCCAGCACCGTGGCGAACAGCAGCCCCTCCGTCGTTTCGCGCTGCTGCTGGATCTGGCCGGCGAGGCGGATGCTGAATCCAGGCGGCAGCTGCAGCTGCGCGAACCGCTCGTCGAGCTCCTTTCCGATGCTTCCGAGGTCGCGTCCAACCGGATTGGCGGTGACGTGGATCACGCGCTGGAAGTACTTGCGCTCGATCTTCACCGGCCCGGCGTTGAACTGGATCCGGGCCAGATTTTTCAGCAGGACCGGCTCCCCGGTTTTGGCCGTCAGGATCACGTGGTTTTCGAGGTCGCTAAGCTCCTTGCGGTACTGCTCGGCCAGCCAGGCGCTGATGTAGTACTCGTTTCCGTTCTGCGGGTCTGTGTAAATGATCGGATCGGTCTGGCCGTTGCCGACCATCGAATAGAGGACGGCGTTGGCCACATCGGTTTCGCTGATGCCCAGCAGCGCGGCCTTTTCGCGATCCACGTGCACGTTCAGCTCCGGGTAGTTCTCCTCCCGGCTCACCTCGATGTCCGCGAGACCCTTCACCTCGTGCATGACCGTCTCGACCTGCTTGATGACGGTCCGGGCCTTCTCGAACTCGTAGCCATAGATTTCGACGTCCACCGCCTTCTGCGATCCGAAGCTGGTCACACGCTTC
The DNA here is from genome assembly GCA_964655865.1 of uncultured Nitrospiraceae bacterium. GTDB lineage: Bacteria > Nitrospirota > Nitrospiria > Nitrospirales > Nitrospiraceae > JBBIJI01. Next base: position 319 of record CAZZPI010000479.1, on the reverse strand, counting down.
ACGATGCCGCCCGGATCGAAGAACATGGCCACGCCGGGAAAAAGCTTCAGGACCTTCGGCCGCACGTCGTTCATGATCTGGACCTGGTTCCGCTTCCGCTGATCCGGCGGCGTGAGATACACCTGCACGAGCGAGGCGTGCGGGCCGGTGTTCGGGTTGAAGAGCGAGGATCGGCCCGAAGACAGCACGCCCGTGCTGGACACGATCGTGTCCAACTCCTCCGGCTTGATGTTCTCGCGCAGCACACGCTCGACCTCCGCGACCTGCTGTTCCGTCTTTTCCACCCGCTGTCCGACCGGCGCGCGCACGACGATCCGGA
>CAZZPI010000478.1:0-2165 GCA_964655865.1 uncultured Nitrospiraceae bacterium | reverse complement strand
CGTGCGGGACGGTAGGCGGGAACGGTTGATCCCGGCCACAAAACGAGCAGTCGCTGCGGTGGACCTCTCCGGTCGGTCCATGACGATCCGTGCAGCCTACGGTCTGGTCGAGGGCGAGTATGAAGTGTGAGATTCTCACGCTGTTTCCCGACCTCGTGGCGCCGGTGCTGACGCAGAGCATCCTTAAGCGTGCCCAAGAAAAGGGTCTGCTTGAGGTGCGCGTGAGGAATCTGCGCGACTATACGCAGGACCGGCACCGGACCGCCGACGATGTGCCCTACGGCGGCGGAGCGGGGATGGTCATGAAGGCCGAACCGATTTTTCTGGCCGTGGACGGGCTGCGACAAGAATATGGAGAAACGGAGCCAGGCGGTACCTTGCGGTTGATCATGCCGTCACCCCAGGGACGACCCTTCACGCAGGAGACGGCCAAGAGCCTGTCCGAGGAATCGAGGCGAGTCGTCTTCATCTGCGGCCACTACGAAGGCATCGATGAGCGCGTGCGGCTGGGCCTGCGACCGGAGGAGATTTCCATCGGTGACTACGTGCTGACGGGAGGCGAGCTTCCTGCGTTGGTCATGGTCGACGCAGCGGCGCGTTTGATTCCTGGAGTCCTGGGGGATGCCCAGTCCATTTGCGAAGAGTCGTTCGCGGACGCGTTGCTGGAGTATCCGCAATACACGAGGCCGGTCACCTATGGAGAGCTAAGAGTGCCGGAGGTACTGTTGTCCGGACACCATGAGGAGATTCGGCGGTGGCGGCGTCGGGAAGCGCTGCGTAACACCTATCTGAAGCGGCCCGATCTGTTGCGGGACCGACAGCTCAGCGCGGAAGACAAAGAGCTACTGAAAGAAATCGTCGACACGGGGGCGGACGCGTCCGTGCGGTGTGGGGAGGAGGGGTACGGGGTATGAATCGGTTGGAACGAATACAGCAGTCGTTGACGAAGAAGCACGTCCCGAAATTCGAAATCGGGGATACGGTACGCGTGCACGTGAAAGTCGTGGAAGGCGAGAAGGAACGGATCCAGGTGTTCGAAGGGACCGTTATTGCGCGCAAGGGATCGTTGAACGGTGAAACGTTCACCGTGCGCAAGATGTCCTATGGAGTGGGTGTCGAGCGGATCTTCCCGCTTCATTCATCGATCGTCACCAAGATCGATGTCGTGCGGCAGGGCCGTGTGCGCCGCGCCAAGCTCTATTACCTGCGTGAGAAGAAGGGCAAGTTCGCCAAGGTCGAAGACCGCGAGTTCGCGGCCGACACCAGGACGACCGAGACGTCGCCGAAGCCAGAAGAGTCGCCCGAGCCGGCCGGAGTGGGTCAGGCGTAGCGAGCGGACTTTCGACGCGGGTCGTCATCGAGCGGGGAGGATGCGCTGACCGAGCAGATCCCTAGAGAAGCGGCGGTGCCCACGGACTGCTTTGAGCGAGAAGCCCGGCGGTGCGGCTTTCATCGGGTTGCCGGTCTCGATGAAGCCGGAAGAGGCCCGTGGGCGGGCCCGGTCGTCGCCGCCGCCGTGATCCTTCCTCGAACGGCGGGTATTGCCGGGCTGAACGATTCCAAACTAGTTCCCGAGCCTGAGCGCGAGCGACTCTACGAGGAGATTCGCACCCGCGCCGTTGCGGTGGGAATCGGCCTCGCAAGCGAACGCGAAATCGATCGCACCAACATCTTGGAGGCCACCAGGCTCGCCATGCACCGCGCCGTCGGAGGCCTCGTCCCCCGTCCGGATTTTCTCCTGATCGATGCCGTCACAATCCCGAGTCTTCCGATACCGCAACGGGCCGTGATCAAAGGCGATGCGCTTTCGGTCTCCATTGCCGCGGCCTCGATCATCGCGAAAGTGACCCGCGATCGACTCATGGCGGAGTACCATCGGAACTACCCCCACTACAATTTTCTCGCCCACAAGGGATATGGGACGGCGGAACACCTCCGCCTGCTCAAGCAACACGGACCCTGCGCCATTCATCGATTGTCGTTCCGTCCCGTGCAGGAGTGCTTGGCGCAGAGGATCGGTGCGTCGGCCCTCTCAGGACACTCCACGGAAGCGGGATGACAGGCGATGCGCCGATCGACTCGTGAGATTGGTCAGACAGGCGAATGGGAAGCCGAGCGCTTCCTGCGAGGGAAGGGGTATCGCATTCTCGAACGAAATTTGCGCT
>CAZZPI010000477.1:0-2181 GCA_964655865.1 uncultured Nitrospiraceae bacterium | reverse complement strand
CTCAAAAGGTAGGAGGGCGAGATGGATTTCAATCAGGGCCACCATCGTCGGGTGGACTGGACTCCTGATGACTTCCATGGGGACGACCTCATCGGCAAGGATGAGCCCCAAAGGAAAGCGGGGTATCGTGAACGGTCTGGCGCAGAAGGCGCGAGGACTGCGATGACATACCGCACCGGCAATGGATGACGGCGCGGAAGAAACGGCAGTCGGCGTAACCCGAACGTCAGGCCGCCATGCTACGCCTGGGTGAGACATCGGTCAACGGGGGCTTGAGGGGCGAGGCGAGCCGTGTCCCAGCGATCATCACTTATCTACTTCTCTGCTCGACGGAACTCGACGGGCCGATCTCGAGGGTCATCGATCGTGCGATGCGTCCTCGGGTGATTCATCATCCGTCGAGGATCGCGCTCAGCCGGCATCCACCGGCTATCGCCGATGAGCGTCGGCCTCTAACGATATTTGGCGAAGCAAATCAGATCGAGGTGGTGGTAGTGATTGGGGAGGACCGTTTCGGCTTTGTAGCCCAGGCTCAAGAAAAAGTGAATGTTTCTCGCCGTCCGCAGCATGGTGCAGGCGTAGAACTTATGGGCGTCGGTGGTGACGCGTTCGATTTCCTGCACAAGGGCTTTCCCCACCCCGCTGCCTTGGTGGGCGGGGCTCACGGATAGAAGCCGGATCACACAGACACCCGCCACAGTCCAAAAGCGCACAGATCCGATGATCGTGCCGTCCGCCTCCGCTACCAGGATGCGTTTCTCTTTGGCGTCCTGCCTGAGGCTGTCGAGCGTTTCGGTAGTCCATGCGCTGACTTCATAGACATTGGCATATTCGCCGAAGGCCGCCCTTTGCGCTTGTAGTACGGACTCGAAATCGGCTTCCGTCGCAGGCCTGATACGAATCATGAGTAGGTGCTTGATTGGGACACTTCAGATTCGCGCATTCATAGCGGAAGGATAGTCAATTGGCAAGTGTTGCAGCGGAGGAAACTTTTCGCTCGTCTCTCGCGACGGGAACTACCAGCAGTCAGCTATCTGCTCCGATCCCTAACGAGATACGGTTCACCGTTCGGAAAGCTCATGCCCCTAAGTCACACCGGAGGGCAAGATTCGCGCCTTGCTCCTGCCATCGGCTATCAGCCATCTACCATAGGCGCTCGATCGTCCTTGCCATTCGCCATCAGCCGTCATCCCCACCGACTGTAAACTTTTCGCGGTTCGGGACGACTGGAGATAAGAAGGGAGAAGTCCGGCGTCGAGATGGGCATCTCACCACCTAGATCGATGAAAGAGGTCATCATAAGTCTGGCCCACCGGGGAGGTTGTTTTATTCGAGGTCGGGGCAGCACTATGTAGAGGGTCGCCTGGCCTGTGGGGAGCAAGTTGACGACCGTGCTCGTTGCTCATGCCGGCCATGGAAACGTTTGCCGAAAAACATAAGAAGGACGACAGGCCGGAGTCCATTCGATTCGCGACGATGGTCAAGCGGTGGTTGATTGGGTTGCTGGCCGCCTGTCTGCTGGGCATCGCCGGATACGCCCTCTTGACGAGGTCTGGTGAGGCTCAACAGCGTGCCAGACAGGGATCGGATCCACAGGCGCACGCCATACCGGTCGTAGTTGCAGCCGCGAAAACAGGCGACATCGGCATCTATCTCAACGGATTGGGATCGGTCGTGCCGTTCAATACGGTGACCGTGAAGATCCGGGTGGATGGACAACTGATGAAGGTGTTGTTCCAGGAGGGCCAGATCGTGCGCGCCGGCGACCTACTGGCCCAGATCGATCCGCGCCCGTTCGAAGTGCAGCTGACCCAAGCCGAAGGCCAGATGGCGCGCGATCTCGCCCAGCTCAAGAACGCCAAGCTGGATCTGGAGCGCTATCGCGATCTGTACGAAAAGGAATACATCCCGAGGCAGCAGCAGGATGCCCAGGAAGCGTTGGTCCGCCAGCTCGAAGGAGTGGTGAAGGCGGACCAGGGGCAGATCGACAACGCCAAGTTGCAGCTCACTTATTCACGCATCACCGCCCCTATTAACGGACGAGTGGGGCTGCGCCTCGTGGACCCTGGGAACATTGTGCGCGCGAACGATCCCAACGGGCTGCTGGTCATCACGCAACTGCAACCCATTACGGTCGTGTTCGCGATTCCGGAAGACCACCTTCCTCCTGTGCTGGCGAAG
>CAZZPI010000476.1:0-2185 GCA_964655865.1 uncultured Nitrospiraceae bacterium | reverse complement strand
GTTGACCCAACGTCTGGTGGTGATTGGCACCGTCGCTGCCAACGCCCCTTACATCGGCTTGCTGGGTACCGTGCTGGGGATCATGCTGACCTTCCACACGATGGGCACTTCGGGCACGATGGCGGTCAACACGATTATGATCGGCCTGAGTTTGGCCTTGAAGGCTACGGCCGTGGGCCTCCTGGTGGCTATCCCGTGCGTGGTCCTGAACAACGTCCTCCGACGGCGCGTCAGCGAGCTGGTGATCCGGTATAAGTCGCACCATGGATCGTGAAATCAATCAAATCAACGTGATCCCCCTCGTCGACGTGATGTTGGTGTTGCTCGTCATTGTGCTGACGACCGCCACTTTCATCAGCACGGGAGAGATCCCCGTCGATTTGGCCAAAGCGAAGGAGGCTGGCGACCGCAAGGATGTCCCCATCGTCCTCACGCTGACTGCCGAGGGCGGTCTTTATTTGAACGACCGCCCCATTCCCATCGACGGACTCAAGGTCGCATTGGCCCCGCATGGCCGCAGCTCCAATGTCGTGGTTCGAGCCGATAAGGTGACGATGCTGGAACGGTTTGTGAGCGTCGTTGACGAAGTCCGCGGGTCAGGCTTTCAACAGGTTAGCCTTGAGGTCGTCAGGCAATGAGCGCCAAAACTTCCCGTCTCTCCTTGTCGCACAGCTACAGCGGCTGGCTCGTGTCCCTGGCTGTTCACGGCCTGGCATTGCTGTCCGGCATGCTGCTGGTTCAGAGCGTGGAGCGCACCTCATTTCCCAAGGCTTTCCAGTGGGATGTCGCCCTGTTCGAAAGCGGGACACTGCCCACGTCGAAACCGGCCCCGCCAGTGGACGCCGCACCGACCGAATATGCGCCTCCGTTACCGACGGCAAGTCAGACTTCCGCTTCTTCTCATTCGCCGGCTATCGAGGGTCGCAAACCGGTCATCGAGCGGCAACTCCCGCAACCGGTTTCGATGGAACCGCCGACATTGACTCCGGTTCCCGCGATCCAGTCGCCACCTCCCCAGCCGGGACCGATTGAGAGAACCCCCACGCCACCGGTCCAGAACCACGCAGCACAGCAAGCTGTTGCCGCTAGTCAGACACTGGAGCCGTCCACTCCGCCAACGCCCGCTCGTGCCAGCGCCGAATCGCAGAATCAAGACGCGAACCCCTCGACTCCGACTCCGATGCCCGAGTCAGCGGTACTCAGTTCACTTGTACCAGAGCCGGCACCATCGGCTCCTTCGATCTCCACGTCCCCGCTTGCCGCGCACAAGGCAAACCAGCCGGCTCCTCAGGCGGAATCGTCATCGAGGCAGCCGGAGTCTCTCCCCCATCAATCGCCGGCGGTGCTTGAGCCTCCCTCCGAGCCTGCGAGATCTGTCCCCTCGCCTGAAATGGGATCCGATCAGGACGTTCCACCCGGGAATGAAGGTCGATCTTCGGATGCTCCGACAAAAGTCGCCTCACTGACGCCGATCGAGGCACCGTCTCCCTCCTCCGCAACCATATCCCAAGGGAAACCAGACTTCGGGTGGCTCTCGGAAATCATTTCAAAGCGAGTCGAAGAGCTGAAGCGTTACCCAGCGATGGCGAGAGCCGACCGTCTCGAAGGACGCGTGGTCATTCGGGCGGTGGTCAAGGATGATGGGCATCTGGCCGACATACAAATCGCGAAAAGCTCAGGACACGAGACGTTAGACCGGGCTGCCATCGAGGTCTTGCAACAGGCGTTTCCCGTGCCGATGCTGAGAGCGCTGGGGAAACCTCGGGTGACCATTCATGTCCCGCTGAGCTATCGACTGGATCGATAACGAGAGCGGCCAAGCCTCAAGGCCTCATCCATGCTCAACGCCGCAGACCGTATTCTCTCGACTCACGGGGCGCAGCGGTCTTCCTTCCAGTCACTCAGCACGCCCTGTTGATCGAAAGTGAGGGTATACATGCGGCAGCTTCCCCCCGTGACATAACCGCCATAGCTCGCCGTCCCGCTTCCTCGTTCGAAATAGGTCCAGACTTCTCGGCCATCGGCAAGACGTTCGAGCCGATGCGGCGCGCCGTAGCGATCCGCCACTTTGACCTGGGTCGCTTCATTGACATGATCCCGGAAGTGCTTGGCTCCAATCGACTCGCAAGCGGCGAGCGTGAGCATGCCTAGCATAAAGACTGCCCAAGGAAGCCGTTGTTTCCGA
>CAZZPI010000475.1:0-2188 GCA_964655865.1 uncultured Nitrospiraceae bacterium | reverse complement strand
GGGCGACGGTTTTCCTCGAACCGCGCGAGCTCGTGGACCTCAATAACGCCATAAAGGTGGCGGACTTGGAGGTCGAGCGTGAGGTGCGCCGGATCCTCCGCGAACTGTCGGCGGAAGTGGCGAAGGAAAGTGAACCCTTCGGGAGGGCGCTCGACGTGTTGGCCGAGCTCGACTGCCTCGCAGCCAAGGCCGCGTTCAGCCATCAGATCAACGCTCATCCGGTCCGGCTCAACGATCAGGGACACGTGGACTTGAAGAGGGCCCGCCATCCGCTGCTCGTGCTGACCAAAGATCGTGTGGTGGCCAACGACATCCGATGTGAAGCTTCCGTCATGGTGCTGGTCATCTCCGGGCCCAACACCGGCGGAAAGACGGTCACGCTCAAGATCATGGGGCTCTTCGCGCTCATGGTGCGGGCGGGGCTGCATCTGCCCTGCGAGCCGGAATCGGAGATGGCCCTGTTTCAGGAGGTGTTCGCCGACATCGGAGACGCGCAGGATCTCTCGAAAGACCTCTCAAGTTTCTCGGCTCATATGACCAAGATGATTCAGCTCCTCGGCGAGGCCGGCGAGCCCTCGCGCACGGCGCCCGCCGAGGGAGGCTCCATAACGTCGCTGGTGTTGTTGGATGAACCCGTGACGTCCACCGATCCGTCCGAAGGCGCCGCCTTGGCGCAGGCGCTGTTGATTCGGTTCGCTGAACTGGGGATCAAAGTCGTGGCGACCACCCATTACAACCAGCTCAAGGCGCTGGCCCATACGAGGCCGGGTTTCGCGAACGCGAGCGTCGAATTCGATGTGCCGACCCTCTCGCCGACGTACCGGCTGCTTCTGGGGATGCCCGGCGGTTCTTCGGCCATCGAGATCGCCGGCCGACTCGGGATGGATCCCGCGCTGCTCCAAGCGGCGCGACGGATTTTGGAAACCGAGGACCAAGCCCTCGAGGTCATGCTGGCGGACTTGCAGGAGACCCGGCTACATCTCTCGCGTGAGCTGGAGCAGGCCGGTGCGGCTCGGCGGGACGCCGAGAACCTCCAAGCGGAAGCTCAAGCCCTCCTGGCGCGACTCGAGAGTACGGAGCGGGAGGAGCGGAGATCCATCAAGAAAAAGCTCATGGATGAATTGCTCCGGGCGCGAGCGGAGATCCAGGGCACGCTGGAGAGCCTGAAGCAGGAACGGACGGCGGCGAAAGCAAAAGAAGCCAAGCAACGGCTTGCAGAGCTGGCACAGACGACGCGCCGGGAGCTGGAGCCCGCCGACGAGCCTATTCCGACAGAGCGCCTTCAAGTCGGCGATCGGGTCGAGATCCTCACGCTGGGGACTGTGGGAACGCTCCTGGAGTCACCGGTAGGAAAGAAGCGCGTCCGACTCAGAGTGGGTGAAGGAGAAGTTTCGGTCGCAGTCGCGCAGTTGGCGGGCAGAGCCATCTCCCCGGGCGAGCAGAGCGATCAGCCGATCTCGGGCAGGCGGCAGGTTTCCCCCATCGCACCGGATCGCGAGGTCGAGGAGGTCCTCGACGTGCGAGGCCAGACGGCGGACGAGGCGCTCGACCACCTGATTGCGCGGCTGGACCAAGCCATGGTGGCCGGAGGCCCGAGGCTCCGCATCATTCATGGCCATGGCACCGGGCGATTGAAGGCGGTCTTGCGCGAGTACCTTAAAGGATCACCATACGTGGCGAGCTTCCGTCCCGGTCATCAATCGGAAGGCGGAGACGGTGTGACGATCGTCGAGTTGAAGTAGGAGCCTGTCCGACATTGACCTTTCTACTGCGGCGAATGATCTGCAGCCATCTGCGTCGTTCTCGGCCCGGAAAAATCCGGGACCCATTACTCCGGGATTGCAATGGGTCCCGATTCCAGCGAATACGCCTCCGGTTTTTGCGAGCCTGCGGCCTCGCATCTGGCCGCACCTCCTTCGCCTCGCGACGAACGGCAATGTCGGACAGGCTCCTATGGTCCCTGAAAAGCTCGGCTGTGTTCCGGTCGCACTCCTCTTGACATCGCCTACTTAAGAGGAGTTGGATAGAGAGCGTTCCGCCCCTCCGTTTCCGTGGTCTTTGCACTCTGGCGCGCCATGAGGAAGCGGGTCAGCCTCCAGCGCCTGATTACCCTCTCAGTCCTCTCTATAGGCCTAGTTACAGGTATGTTCGGCTTGGCCTTTGCTTATTGGCAAGCCAAACAATCACT
>CAZZPI010000474.1:0-2189 GCA_964655865.1 uncultured Nitrospiraceae bacterium | reverse complement strand
TGCTTGGCTTCGAGGGCCTTGACGGTGTCGTCGAGGTTCTCGACCTCGAAGGCCAGGTGAACCAAATCTTCCTGGACTTTCACCGGCCCGCTCGGCGGGAAGCTGCACAACTCGATCAACTCTTCGCTGTTCGGCACTTTAAGAAATGCGAGGTGCGATCCTCGCGGCGAGACTTTTCGCTCCATCACCTCAAGCCCGAGCACCTCGGTATAGAACTTGATCGTCTCGTCAATGTCGCTGACACGCATGCGCGTATGGAGGAGTTTTCTGACTTTCATCGGAACCCCGTCATTGGTCAACAGTCATTGGTCATTGGGGTAGCAGAGGGTTATCGGTCATTAGTCATTGGGAAAGAGTCCTCTTCCCCAACCAATGAGTGTTTACAAGTGGCCAATGACATCATCTGCTCTATTGACTAATGACCAGTGACCATTGACCTTTTTACCAATGACTATTGCCTCTTCTCCCTCGTCGGTCCGGCGGTTTTCCTCAGCAGGATTTCCGCCGATCCGGGTACCAACAGGTTCGGCATCGGGCCGATCTCCTGAAAGCCGTGTTTCTTGTAGAACTGCCGAGCCTCGGAATTGAAATCCGAGACGCAGGCAAAGAGATTCTTCGATTGGGGGAACACTTGAGATTCCACGTGCGCAAGCAGGCGGCCGCCCAGCCCCTTGCCCTTAGCCGATCCTTCCACGGCGAGCAGCTCGAGATAATCACCGAGCAGAAACTTCCGACGCAGGATGGCCACGCCCGCGACTGTACCCTCCTGCTCGACGACGAAGGTTTCGCGCCCTTGCGGCAAGGGGGTGAAGATGCGCTCCCATTCTTCCTTGCTGTAGCCCAGCCGCTTCCAGGGGTCGCCGTTCGCGAGGAGGGCAATCACAGGCTCGCGATCCTCGGGACGCATGGCACGGATCGTGGGCTGTCCTACTGTCTCTGTTGGTCGCATGACAGCAGCTCGGAGACCGTTCCAGGCCTCAACCCCTTGGCGGGGAGGGCGTTCACAATCAGCGCTTCAACGACCTGTTTCGTGTGCTTGCCTCTCCCGTTCGCGTGAAACACGATCACGCTACCCGGTTTGAGGCGCTGCGTGACCCGCTCGAGAATCTGATCCGCCGACAGCGCGGGGTCCGGATCACCGGACTCGATGCTCCAGAGCACGAACTCCAATCCAAGAGACTTCACCACTTCTACGGTGAGGTCGTTGTATTCACCGTACGGTGGGCGAAACAGGGACGCCTCGTAGGCGTACTTGGTCTTGAGGAGAGTGACCGGGGCAACAATTTCTTTGCGTTGGTCCTCGGCCTCCTGCATCGGCAGGTGGGCATGGATCTCGCCGTGGGTTCCGACTTCGAAAAACGGCACGTCGAGCAACTGCTTCACGTGCTGATCGTGCTTGGCGATCCATCTGCCGGACATGAAGAACGTCGCCGGCGTGCGGTGCTCGATCAAGGCGTCAATCAGCTCCGAGTCGAACCCGCTGGCCGTCCGCACCGGGCAGAGATCGAACGTGAGCGCAACGATCCGACAACTTGTCGGGCCTGATTTGATGACTTGAGCCTGACCCTCCACGGGAAGGCCGACGATCGCCAGCGTGGCCGCCAGCGTCGAACATACGAGACCACTCAAGCCTGGACGCCGCGAAGCCGGCGCAGGGAGACCATTGCGGTAAGAAATGCGTCGATCGTTCACATCTCTACGGCGTGCGGGGTGGCCCGGTGACGATGATGGCGCCAAAGGTCGCGTCGGGGATGTTCAGGTCGGCCAACCTGGCACCGCCGTGGACGGTCGGTTGCCGCTGGACGGAGTAGCCCACGGTTTCCTGACGCCCGAAGCACAAGCTGACGGACTGGCCAGGCTCGATTTTCGCGAACTCTTCGGTCCCATAATAATACGAGAAGCCGCGTTCGCACGACAGCTCATTTGGGAGGTCGTTCTCGAAATACATCCACACAGGAGCCGAACCGCGGTTGGTCCATCTGACCTCATCGCCCGGGCGGACATCGAGATCCCTCGGGTGCAAGGTGTCCGAAATGATTACCTCATGCACCGTTCCGGTTCGGCTGGTTGCCGGCAAGCTGCAAGCGGCGAGCAATCCCATGATGACAAGGAGCGCGCCCCACGATCGACTCTGCGTCATCGACGATATCTCTGTTTTGATTCCGTAATCGCGCGATCACGCTCGCGAA
>CAZZPI010000473.1:0-2190 GCA_964655865.1 uncultured Nitrospiraceae bacterium | reverse complement strand
CCAGGAGCAAAATATCACCATCGCCATATGGAAGCCGTAGGGAGGTGAGAACGTGATGAACACTCCGACAGCGAACGCCAGAGCCGTCCGGTGGGTGGACTCCCTGAGATGAAGCACTTCTCGCAGGACAGTTTGTATGCGTGCGCGTGAGACCACCGGTTATGCTTTGTCCGACTCGCGGAAATGTTCGTAGCTCGCGACCGGCAACGGCCGCACTCTTCCGGACCGGTCGCGGACGACGAGCCCGTGCCGGCGAGCCGTAATACGCCCGATCCGAGAGAGCCGGATGCCGGTTGTTTCGGCGACTCGCTTCACAGATGCGGTTTTTCCCGGCGCGACCGTGAAGAGCAGCTCGTAATCTTCGCCGCCGGCAAGCGCCGGGACCGTCGGCGCTTCATCGGTCAGTCGCGCGAAGGCCCGGCAAGCCGGGGACAGCGGGATGGAATCAAGGTCGATCTCCGCACCTACCCGACTCTCGTGACACAGGTGTCGCAAATCGCCGGAGAGCCCGTCGGAGAGATCGATGACGGCCGTCGCAAGGCGATGCCTCGCCAAGAGCTGGCCGATCGAGACGCGCGCCGTCGGGCGCAGGTGGCGCCCGATCAGAAAGCGACGATAGCCGGCGGGCAGCTTGCTGAGACGGCGCGCGGCCGAGCCACGGGCCTGGAGCAGGCTTAACCCGACACGGGAATCGCCGAGCGTTCCCGTGACGTACAGGAGATCGCCGACCCGAGCTCCGCTGCGGAGCAATGCCCGACCGCGTCTCACCGTGCCGAGGACGGTGAGGGACAAGAACCAACCTCCCCTCGACGCGGACGTATCGCCTCCTACAAGCTGCATTCCGTAGGGTTTCGTGGCCTGCATCAGACCGGCATAGAGCGCCTCGACCTGGCGCGAAGTTGCGGTCATCGGACAAGCAAGGGAGACCAGGAGATACCGCGGCGTCCCGCCCATTGCGGCGATGTCACTGAGGTTTGCTATCGCGGCCCGATGGCCGATCTCGCGGAGCGATGCCGTGGCGTGATCGAAGTGGATTCCTTCAGCGAGAAGATCCGTCGTGATGAGCCAGTCCTCACCCGATGCGTTGCCGATGACGGCGGCGTCATCGCCGATACCGCGGACCACGGGCCGAGTCGTGCGCCCGAATCGTGTGCGGAGGGTATTGATCAGCGAGAACTCAGTCAGCCGGCGAGGGGAGGACCGGCGGGAAGGAGACTCCATAGCCCGCATTATTCATGAGGGTTCGTGACGAAACCGCGGAGACACCACGCGTTGGACCCATTGCATTCCTGGAGCAATGGGTCCCCGGTGCCCAGCGGCGTATCGGCGGTTGCAGTAGAAGCCGTCATGAATAATGCGGGCGAGGTCATGGAGTAGAGGGGTGAACCACCGGGTGGTTGCGTGCGGCGGCGGGCACCGATCGTGCGACGCGGCGAGAGCGCAACGGACGGACGGGCTTGATCTCACGCGACGGCTCCGGCGGCTTGGCGGACGGCATCGCCTTGACGGTGCGACGCAGGGCCGTCTTTATCACGTCGTCCATCGTTTCGACGAAGACGAAGTGGACCCCCTTGAGCAGGTGCTTGGGGATCTCCTCAAGGTCCTTCTTGTTGCGCTTGGGCAGAATGACCGTGAACAGCTTCGCGCGCTTCGCCGCCAGGATCTTTTCTTTAAGCCCGCCGATCGGGAGGACCCGCCCGCGCAGAGTGATCTCCCCCGTCATGGCGAGATCGCGGCGGACCGGTATGCCGGATAGCGCGGAGGCGACGGCTGTTCCCATGGTGATTCCCGCCGAGGGGCCGTCTTTGGGGATGGCGCCCGCGGGCACGTGGATGTGGATATCGTTGGTCGTGAAGACGTCCGGGTTGATCCCGAGCGTCTTCTCGCGTGAGCGGACGTAGCTCAGGGCTGCCTGGGCCGACTCTTTCATGACGTCGCCGAGATGCCCGGTGAGGGTCAATTGCCCTTTCCCCTTCATGACGGTGGCTTCGATGTACAGCACGTCGCCGCCGGATTCGGTCCAGGCCAGGCCGGTACTGACGCCCACCTCGTCTTTTTGGAGCTCGCCTTCCGGGACATACTTCGGGACGCCCAGATACTTGTTGAGATTGGCCGGAGTGACCACGAAGACTTGCTTCTCTTTGCCCTCCGCGACCTTCTTCGCCACCTTGCGCATGATGTTGGCGATCT
>CAZZPI010000472.1:0-2192 GCA_964655865.1 uncultured Nitrospiraceae bacterium | reverse complement strand
GGGAGTTGGCAAAGCCCTCCTGAATCGTAACCACCCGGGCCACGATGGAGCGTAATTGGTCAGGTCCGTCTGGAACCACGGATTTCGGGCTGTCGGACTGCTGAGCGCCCACGCCCTCACGTGCCGCCCTTCGCCTTGGTGATCATGCGCGTCAGCAGCCGGGAGTAGAGCCTCTCGAACAGCTCACCCGGAAGGAGCCCACGGGCGGCCAGCAGAACCGCCGCTCGCCGCCCGACGAGGTAGCGCAGCCGGGGGCGCCGGTCGGTCAAGGCTTTCTCGACCGCCTTTGCGACATGCACCGGCTTGATGGGCGACGTGCGCAGCGCCCAGTCCGCGACCCGCTCCGATCCGGCGAACCAGTCGTAGTGCGGGCTGGCAGGATCCTTCGCCCTTTGGGCCAGCCACCGGTTCTTTCCCCAGATGTCCGTACTGACGATTCCAGGCTCGACCAGGCTGACATGGATCCCTAGCGGCGCCACTTCCAAGGCGAGACACTCCCCAAAGCCCTCTACCGCGAACTTCGACGAGCAATAGGCGCTCAGCCCGTGCGACCCGATGCGGCCACCCACCGAGGTCACCAGCACGATCCGTCCCCGGCGCGCGCGCCGCATGTGCGGCAAGACTTCCCGAACTACCGCCATCGCGCCGAGCACGTTGGTCTCGTGCACCTGGCGGATCTCCGCCTCGGAGGTGTCCTCGAAGTAGCCGCGGATCTGGATGCCCGCGTTGCTCACCAGCCCCTCGATTCCGCCCGCCCGCTCGAACACGGCGTCCACGGCGCTTCGAATGCTAGCCCTGTCCGTGACGTCCAGTGGGAGCACCTCGATCCGGACTCCGTGACGTGATGCCAACGCGTCCAGATCCGCTCTCTTTCCCGTGTCGCGCATGGTGGCGAACACGCGATAGCCGTTCCTGGCGAGGTGAACGGCCGTCTCTAATCCCAAGCCCGAGGAGGCTCCGGTGATCAGTATCGGACCGGTCATGTGCGGCTGGCGATTCTCTATTGCGGCTGGTTCAACTCGATGAGCAGGATGCGGCCGCGCGGGTCCTTGAGCCGGTCTTTGAACGAATAGGCGGCGATCCTCCGCCCGTCGGCGCTCATGCCGAAATCCGCAGCCACGGCGCCGCCCGGGACTCGCTCCTCGCTGGTGGAATCATTGAAGTAGGTGAGGCGCTGCTTGTCAGAGCCGTCGGCGTTCATGATCCAGTAGTCGCTGCGCAGTTCCCACGCCTTCGCCGGCAGCCCGATTCCTCGGGTGGACATCCAGATAATCTTCTTGCCACTCGGTGTGTAGTGCGCGTGTTCGTCCCAATCCTCGGGCGAGTCGGTGAGGTTGGTCAATTCCTTCGTCTTGAGATCGAAGGTAAAAATGTCGAGGCCCATCGCGTTCGATCCCCTCTCCGGAACTGCCGTGAAGAGGAGCTTGCGTCCATCCGGGCTGAAGCCGTGGCTTTCGTACAATCCCTTCTTCGTTCCAGGTGTATATGTGCGAACATCCTCCAGCCGTGGGGTTCCACCATCGACCCGGAAATTCGCGACCTTCAAGGCCCACTTGCCGCCAAACGCGCCCCCGGTGCCGATTCTTTCAGACCAGACGATCTTGTCCCCGCTGTGACTGAAGTGCGGGTGGAGCACACCTCCCTTTTGTGCGTCGCTCGACGCGACCTTCCAAAATCGGCTCCCTGCCCGGTCGCCCACCCAAACGTCGTTATGAAGTCCCAAGCCCGGCGTACCGTAGCGGCTTGTATCCCCGCGTCCTCGCCCCCGGCGGCCGGCCTGCAACGGCCAGTCCTCATCCGGCTCCTGGAACATCCGGCCGAAACGCCGCCACCTCGGTACCCTTCGCCGCCTGTCGGCGGGCCGGCCCGCGTCCCTCTCCGCCTGAAACAGGATGTACTCGCCGGAGGGATGCCACGACGGATTGCCTCGGTGCCCGGAGGGAAGCTCCGGCTTGTCACACGTCAGACACCGCAAGTCCGAGCCGTCGGGCCTCATCGTGTAGATCTCGTAGTTCCCGCTCGGCCCGATCCTGTCGAATGCGATCAGGTTCAGCGTCGCCGACCAATCCAGCCGTCCTCCGCTCTCAACAATCGTGCTGACCCCTTTGACTTGTCTTGGCCCCGTGGTTGCCGCCGATAGCGTCAGGACGGCAGCCAGGGAACGCAGACGTGACATGGCTACTTCTTTTCGA
>CAZZPI010000471.1:0-2193 GCA_964655865.1 uncultured Nitrospiraceae bacterium | reverse complement strand
CCGGATGCGGTCGGTGTCCTTCTCGCATGTCACGGCCTTGTTCACGATGAAAGATCTGGCGAACACCTGGTCGGTATCCGCCTTTAACTCCCGCAAGTCGGGGTCGAAGCCCACATACGTGGAGTGCTTCGCGATGGGCGTCCAGATCTCCGGCGGCGCGACGGATGCGCCGATATCGAGCAACACAGGGTGAATGTCTTCCCTTCCCAAGAGCGCGCAATACACTGCTGTAAGCCTCCCGTCATCCTGGTTGACGTACACGTCAGTCGACCTCACACAGGTACGTCTTCGCGGTCACTGGCTCCCTGATCACTTCTTCCAAGTAGTGGTGCGGGATACTTTTCAGGACGTGCCGGATCGCGAATCCATAGTTGGCGAGAAGGGATTCGAACTCATTCTGATTGAACACCACCTCGACGACTTGAGTACCGTAGGCGTATTTGCGCAGATACGTCGTTGGCCTGCTGACCACGACCGGGATGGTGTGAAAAATGCACCACCGCTTTGGCACACGCCGGCTTTCGCGTATGGCCTGCTGATAGCCCAGCACGTGCATCAAGACGGTGCCCGAGAGTAGAATGTCGCATGACCTGTCGTGGAAAGGCAGCCTGGTCGCATCTCCGACCACAACAGGCATCTTCGGATATTCTTGCCTCGCCAACGTTGTCATTGCGACAGAATAATCTAGCCCCACATATTGGAACGGACGCTTGAGCAGCCATCGTAAGACTTCCGAGTTCCATCCGCTGCCACAGCCGACCTCGATGATGAGCGGACATTCCGCCTGCGTTAGCCGGACCGCTTCTGCCAGCGCTACAAAATCCTCCCGCGCCTCTCCCGCACGCATCTGCTCGAGCAGCGGTATGAACGCTTCAAGCTGTCGCTCAGCCATGTGCCAATCGCGCCATCCATTCTCCAGCTCCGGGCCCGGTTCCTCGTGGAGAATTTGACAACCGGAGGATGAGGTACGGCCGTCCCACGTCGGGCAGGTCCCGCGGCTGAGCCACAGTCTGGCAATACGCCTGACGCCGGCAGGGAGGACTCTCCTGGCGATCTCCCACCACGTCGAATTAAACATACTGTCGCATGATCTCGACCAGTTCCTGCATGCGCTGGAAATAGGTGTGGTCCCGCAGCGTGCGCGCCTGGCCGGCGATAGCGATCGCTCGCCGTTCAAGATCGTGGGTCATGTAATACCGGATGAGTTCGGCACATTCCTCCGCGGACCGATAGGCGATCACTTCCTTTCCGATATCGAACATTTGGTCGAGATTCTCTTTCCAATCGGTGACAAGCAATGTCCCAACGCCGGTAGCCTCAAACAATCGCATGTTGTTCGCAAATCGGTCGGCCAGGTTGATATGTCGATTCAAGGCGATCTCCGACGAGGCTAGAATGCGATACATCTCAAGCCCCCAGGCCTCCCCGTGGAAAGAACGACGGATCGGTGAGGCCTCAGGCAGCCCCGCTGCTCCATAGCCCCAGAACGCCACTGGAACCCGTCGTACAACCTCTTCAAGCAGATCGGTCCCGCTCGAGTGCTGAGTTGAATAGCTGCCGACGAACACGGCTTGGTGGGTGAGCGGAAGTTGGCCCAGTTGTTTCAAGAGGCGTGGCTCAAAGGCGAATCGGAGATACTCGCTCTTGACACCTTGACGGTTGAACTGTTCGACATAGTGCGGGAACGACGTCACGATCAGATCGTACGCGCTGAAGTCGATGTTCTCACGGAGGGCGCATGCCGTCTGACCGACGACTAAACGCCTGCGTCTCTTGATCGCCTTCAGGAACGGCTCCTCCGTCCAGTTCACGTCCTGGACGTACACGATATCGGGGTCGAATTTTTCCACCTGTTTTTTCAACACCGACAGTTGCCACTGTTTCGTTCTCGGCATCCACCGATAAACCGGGTAGGCAGCCCATAGAATCGGGGCGTGCTCACGCGCCCATCGTCGTTGAAGTGCGTCACAATTGGCGACAACCTCATGCGCTTCATGCCCCTGATCGCGCAGGTTGGCTGAATAGAAGTCAGCGGTCCCGAAGCCCTGGTCCATCAGCTGACGCCATTGGGCCTCGTAACTCTGCCCTGATAAGCCCGGATTGCGGCTATAGATCGCTCGAAGAAAGCCTTGGTAGTAGGTGTCGATAATAAGGAACTTCATGGAATAGGATGGTCCGGCCCCGCAGTTGCGC
>CAZZPI010000470.1:0-2197 GCA_964655865.1 uncultured Nitrospiraceae bacterium | reverse complement strand
CGTGTGTCCTTCGGCAACATCATAGAATTGATCTCTGTAGCGGATCTCCTCACAGGAGTTTACTTTCCAAAGCCGACTGTTTCGTCAACCCCGGGCGATATCAAATGGTTGCGCCGGTCGTGCGGTTCGCCTCTCATGGCTCCGTTCTTGCCTGTGTCTCTTTTGAATGACATCTTGACCGACAGCTTCGGCAAGTTGATCCAAGAGACGACGGTAGACAACAAACAGTTACGGCTGAGAAGCCCGTAACGCACTTATCGACTTCTCACAAAGGAGCTCCACATGAAAGTCCAAGATATCATGACCAGCGACGTCCAGTGTTGCAGTCCGGACACCAATTTGGCGATCGCCGCCACGATGATGTGGGACAGCGATTGCGGAGCACTCCCCGTCTTGAATGTCGAGGGCAAGGTGTTGGGCATGATCACCGATCGCGACATCTGTATGGCCACGGCAACCAAGAATAAACCCCCGTCTGAAATCACGGTGTGGGAAACGACATCGGGCAAGGCCTTCACCTGCCGACCGACTGACGACGTCCATACCGCCTTGGACATCATGAAACGGGAACGCGTGCGACGGCTGCCTGTCGTGGACGAAGACGGCATCCTACAAGGCATAGTCGCGATGAACGACTTCGTCCTCGTGGCGCAGGAGGCAAAAGGAAAGAGCGTCCCCGCGGTGTCCTACGAGGATGTGGTGCATACGATGAAAGCGATCAGCGCCCACCGCGTCCCGGTAGAAACTTGACGCAGCGTGAGAATCAAGGAGGCACCGCCTCAGGACGGTCGATGATCGATTGAGTCCATCATGACCGACAAGGTCATCAGAGTGTGCGGTCTCGACCCTCCACACGCTGAGAGCGAACGGACGTGAGGGATCCCGTTCTGGGGAGAGTGTGGAGCCCCGAATGGGATCCCGCGCACGATGTGCGCGGACGGCTCAGGAAGAAGGTGCGCATGTATCGCCGTGTCATGGCGTTCGACTTCGACGGCACGCTCGCCGTCAACGGAGATGTCCCGCCCGAAGTTGAAACAGCTCTGGAGCAATGCCGCGCCAGCGGTCACGTTTTGTTTCTGGTCACAGGTCGTCGGTATGAGGCGGTCACACTCGGCCGGCTGGCGGAACTGTTTAGCGGGATCGTCTGGGAAAACGGCGCGGTCCTGCACCACACAGCGAGCGGAGAAACCTATCTTCCGTTCGGACAACTTGACTCGCGGCTGCTCAAGGCGATCGAAGAGGCCGGCATTCCCTTTGAGCGCGGGCTCGTGATCGCCGCGACCTGGACGCCTCACGACCACGCGTTGTGGCGTGTTCTCAGTTCGTACGGCGGCAGCGCCTTTCTCGAATATAACAAAGGCGCGGTGATGGCGCTCCCGCCCGGCGCGACGAAGGGATCCGGTCTGGAACGGCTTCTCGCCCTCTGCGGTCTGTCCCCCAGAAACCTGGCCGCATTCGGCGACGCGGAGAACGACCTCTCCATGTTGACACTCGCCGAGGTCGCGATCGCAGTGTCGGATGCCGTCCCCGCCATCATCGAGATCGCAGACGTGGTTGCGACGGCACCGGGCCCGTACGGTGTCCTGGAAATCCTCAAGGCCTACCCGCTGGCCCACAAGTTTCTCGACATTCCACTTAAACGGAACCGACCGATCCTGCTTGGCCAAACCGAAACCGGTGCGGCCATCAGCCTCCCCGCCGCCCGGCTTGTCGGCCTTAATCTCGGGATCTTCGGTAATTCAGGAACCGGCAAATCGTGGATGGTCGGTTTGCTTGCAGAAGGACTCCATCATGAGAACTATCAAGTCCTTCTCATCGATCCCGAGGGAGACTTTCGCGGCCTGCGCGTGCTGCCTCGCTTTGTCTCGGTCAGTGGTGACCGAGCGACGCTCCCTTCCCCCGCTGCCGTCGTGTCGCTCATCGAGGAGGGGAGCGTGTCGATGGTTCTCGATCTGAGCCAGTATCCGGTCGCTCTCCGAAGCCAGTACCTCGTCGAGCTGACACGCGCGCTGTGCCTCATCCGCGAGCGCAAGTTTCGCCCTCACTGGATCGTGCTGGACGAAGCGCAAGAGTTCGTGCGTGAAGGGAGCGAGATGACGATGCTGATCCGCCCCATGCTCGAGGCTGGCGGATGGGCCTTCGTGTCCTATCGACCGGATCGTCTCAGCGAGTCGGTGCTGACCTCCCTCCACCACCT
>CAZZPI010000469.1:0-2203 GCA_964655865.1 uncultured Nitrospiraceae bacterium | reverse complement strand
ACTTCAGGACGACAGGCAGGGTCTCCATAGTAAATGTGCGCGAAGGAATGCGACGCGATTTCGTGGCGGGTCCGTGCGGCCTTGACCAACCGCAGGACATCGGGAGCGTACCAGCCCGGTGCCTTTTCGGCTGAGGTGCAGGGGTCGAAATGATACCAATCCTGGGGAAGCCAGGGAAAACTGGGACGCGGCTGCACCTCCGGGTGCGCTTGTCCATTGGCATCGCGCGTGCAGCGCTCAAGCATGAGGTGCCCCACCATCGCCCATGTGGCGGGGATCTCGTATCGATCCAGGAGCGCAAGCAAGCGCGTGATCAACGCTCGTTCTTCATGGGCCTCGGCATCGAGAATGGTCATGGGGAGCACGTCGAAGCGTCCCCACGAAAGTTCCACGTCAATGCTCACCACCATCGTGCCGCGTGCGGTCCTCTTCACGAATCCTCCTTCGTGATCCTTAACCTCGGTCGCAGGTCTCGTCGCTTTTGGGTGTGATTTCATGGAGCCCCTTCACACGGAGGCGGAGGCGGTCTCTCTGATACTCCCAGATTGACTGCCAAGCCGAGGCATCGCCGGTCCCCAGCAACGGGCTCGGAGCCCCGATGTAGTTGAACGATAACAAGAGCGTGGAGCTCTGTCTAAGAAACTTGTCGTTTATGCAAGCCTACCGGATGGCGTAAGGAGCTTGCAGCGAGCCGGTGTTCCCTCACTGGTGGTTGACGACGATTCGAGCCGGCGCCGGACTCTCTCGGCTGTGCCAGAGGCTTAGTCCTTATGCGAAAGTAATCACGGTCCGACCACTCCGTGCTGCCCTCGCCCCATCTAGAGCGTGGGGAGGGTGAGGAGCACATCCTCGTGCGCCCACCCTCACCTTTCTCCTCTCCCTCCCCGGGAGGGCGAGGAGGCAAGATTGACAGAGGGACGGTCGCCTCATCAGGAGAAATTATGTTCGGCTTGCGGTTAGCCGTTGGACTTGAAGAACAGGGCGGCGAGCGGCGGCAGAGTGAGCACGAGTGAACAGGGGCGACCGTGGTGGGAAATGGGCTCTGCATGAAGGCCGCCCTTGTTGCCCATGCCGCTCCCGTTGTAGTCGACGGCGTCGCTGTTCAAGAGCTCTTTCCAAAAGCCGCCGCGCGGCGCGCCGACGCGATATTCCAGGCGGGGAACAGGCGTGAAGTTGCAGGCGACGAGAATGAGATCGCCGGTGGTTTTCCCCTTCCGAAGCAAGCTGACGACTCCAGCCTCGGCGTCGTTGCAATCGATCCACTCGAAGCCGGCGGGTTCCAAATCTCGCTGGTAGAGCGCCGGCTCGTTCCGATACAGCCGATTGAGATCCGCGATCCAACGTTGCAAGCCTTGGTGTGGGGGATACTGGGTCAGGTGCCATTCGAGGCTGCCGTCATGGGACCATTCGACCCACTGGCCGAACTCGCCGCCCATGAAGAGGAGCTTCTTGGCCGCCTGCGCATACATGTAGCCATAGAGCAAGCGCAGGTTCGCGAATTTTTGCCAATCGTCCCCCGACATCTTCCCCAGCAACGAGCCCTTGCCGTGTACGACTTCGTCATGCGAGAGCGGCAACACGAAATTTTCGTGAAAGGCGTAGAGCATCCGGAAGGTCAGGTTGTTGTGGTGGTACTTCCGGTAGATCGGATCGAGCGCCATGTATTCCAACGTGTCGTGCATCCAACCCATATCCCACTTCATACCGAAGCCCAGGCCGCCGGCATAGGTGGGACGAGACACAGCGGGCCAGGCGGTGGACTCCTCGGCAAAGGTCTGCACGTCCGGATGCCGACGATACACTTCCTCGTTCAGGCGTCGCAGAAAAGCGATGGCCTCGAGGTTATCCCGCCCACCGTATTGGTTCGGGATCCACTCGCCCTCTTTGCGCGAATAGTCCAGGTACAACATCGAGGCGACGGCGTCCACGCGGAGGCCGTCGGCGTGGTACTGCTCCAGCCAGAAGAGGGCGCTGCTGATGAGGAAACTGCGCACCTCGTTCCGGCCGTAGTTGAAAATCGAAGAGCCCCAGTCCGGATGGTATCCTTTCCGCGGATCGGCATGCTCGAAGAGATAGGTTCCGTCGAAATAGCTCAACCCATGCGCGTCGGTGGGGAAATGCGACGGCACCCAATCCAGGATCACTCCGATCCCGGCCTGATGGAGCTGATCGATGAGATACATCAAGTCCTGCGGCGTGCCGA
>CAZZPI010000468.1:0-2204 GCA_964655865.1 uncultured Nitrospiraceae bacterium | reverse complement strand
GATTCGAGGGCTGCTTTCGGAGAGGCGGGTAGCCCTCTTAGAAGCCGGGCCAGAAGCGATGTCTCTCTCGGCAGTTGCGGTTGGGTTGAGAGGGATGGCTCGGCTGGCGCGCGGTGAGGTTGTCGGCCCGATCGTCACGCCGCTCTACGTACAACGATGCGAAGCCGAAATCAAGTATGACCGATCAAGCACGGTTTCACCGGTTGCCCGGAGATTCCGACGGGTCGCTGCGAAGCGGCGCCGCCGCTCGCGGGCCAAGACAACCTCGCAGAGCTAAGCTGAGACTACAGAAACTGTGGTCATTCTTGGCGAACGGAGAAAATTCTCCGGTACGTCTCGCACCGGAGGGTCTTATTTTCGTAGTTGCGGTCTTTCACGTGTGACCTATTGCATCAAGAGGGCAGTGGGTGCCTCTACGACGCTGGAGAGCTTGTGCAATAATCTCAAGCTGTTGCAATGGAAGCGATAGGGCGAACACCAACAACCCCAATCATTATTGAGCCGGCAACCCCGTCGGATTTGCCCGATTTGGTGCGGCTTGAAACCGCTTGCTTCTCGGCCCCCTGGACGCGCAAAATGTTGGAAGGCGAGTTGAGCGGAAATCCTTTTGCGCACTTTTGGGTTGCCAGGCAGGGACACACACGCGGAAGCTCGACGACCGTCGCGTACCTATGTTTTTGGATCGTGTTCGAAGAACTGCGCATCATGAATGTGGCGGTTGCGGAATCCATGCGCCGTCGAGGGATCGCAACGAGGTTGGTTAGGCAAGCGTTGGCTCTCGCTCGTGACCAAGGAGTGCGGCGGGCGATGTTGGAGGTGCGCGTTTCAAACAAGGCCGCCATCGCGATGTATGAACGCCTGGGGTTTTCCCGTACCTCCGTTCGCCGCGGCTATTATGTGAGTCCCGAGGAGGATGCCATTGTCATGGAAATGGAGCCGATTCTCAGCCGTTAACCCAACGACAGGAGGTGCGATATGCTGACGGATAGTTCGATCGCGGAGCGGTTACGCCAATCCAGCCACGAATTCCGAGAGCTTGAAGATTCTCACCATCGTCTGGACGCTGAATTGGCGGAGTTGCAGAAGCGACACGTCCTCACCCCGTCAGAAGAACTGTTGAAGAAGCAGTTGCAAAAAGAGAAGCTGCTGAAAAAGGATAAGATGGCCGAATTAATTCGGCTCTTCCGGCAACAGCAAGGCTGCGAGACCGTTCACTAACGAGCGTCTGAAACAGGGGCCCTCGTCATCCCGCTGGTCATTGGTTGGACCACGAACGGAATTGTATGCCCGCCATCCTTCCACCGTTTGCCGCCCACCTTCAGAGCATTAAGCGTCGACTGTACCTGATTGGGATCACGCTGTGCGGGGCGTTTGCGCTCACGTTCATGTTCTCCGCGGACATGATCGCTTGGCTGAACAGGCCGTTCCCGAACCAGTTGGTGTTCTATGGGCCGACCGAGGCTTTGTTTGCGTCGCTGAAAGTGTCGTTCTTGGCCGGAGTCGTCTTGAGTCTGCCCGTGATCTTCTACCAATTCTGGAAGTTCATCGAGCCGGCGCTACTGCAGAGAGAGCAGCGGCTGGCCATCCCGTTGTTCGTCCTGGCAGGAGTCCTGTTTGCGTTAGGATTGACGTTTTGCAATCTGGTCATCCTGCCCCTGGTGATCGACTTCTTCGTCAGTTTCGGCATGGACCGGGACGTGACGCCGGCCCTCGGCGTGGGCACTTACATCGACTTCAACGTGAAGTTTCTGCTGGTCTTCGGGAGCGCGTTTGAACTCCCCTTGGTGCTGACGTTGCTGGCGAGGGCCGGGGTGGTCTCCGGACCTGTGCTCGCTCGTTATCGGAAGCACGCCGTCCTTGCGGCGTTGATCCTCTCGGCCATTGTGACGCCGGACGCCACGCTGTTCACGATGCTCTTGATGGCGATTCCGTTGATGTTGCTGTATGAAGTCGGGGTCTTGGGAGCGAGGATATTCGGCCGGGCCCCTTCCTCCAAAGAACCGGATCTACCGCTCGATCCGGATATTCCCATTGAAACTGCAGGCCATCGTGTTCAGTGAAAACTACATGACCGCCCAACCAAGATTCAGCATCGTCCGTTACTTCCTCTCGGCAGCCATCCTGTGTGTCGGGTTTGCCTCTCATGTGACGGCCGAAAGTGAAGGGCCGTCGCACGCCGTAGGGGTGCCCGCTGCTGATTCTCC
>CAZZPI010000467.1:0-2211 GCA_964655865.1 uncultured Nitrospiraceae bacterium | reverse complement strand
GACTCCCGGCGGGGGGAGCGTGGCGGCTTTGGCGGGAGCCCTCGCGGCTTCGTTGGGAGTCATGGCCTGTCGAATCGGCCCATCGAAACAGGCATCGACCATGGGGTCAGGGACTGTCGCGCAGAATCTGTCCACGATCGAGCGGCGTCTGCTCGAACTGCGCGCGCGATTGCAGAGCTTAGTTCAGGCTGACGCGGAGGCCTACGAACGCGTCCTCCGGGCCTACCGGCTGCCCAAAACCGAACCGGGCCGAGCGCAGGCCATCTCTATCGGTTTGCAGGTTGCGACGCAGGTGCCGTTGGAGACCGCCACATTGGCGGCAGAGACCGTGACGCTGCTGCGCGACGTGCGACCTCGAGTGAAGCCGGCCGTGTCGACCGACCTGGAGGTCGGAATCCAGATTGGAATCGCCGCCATTGAGGGAGCCCGAGCGAATGTGCTCGCGAACCTGAAGGACCAAACGAATCAGGGGCTGGTAGCGACTGTGTCGGCTCAGCTCAAGGACATCGAGCAGCGCCTGGCGGAAGTTCGCAGCGTTTGAACCGCCGTCACTCAGATGAGGTCATCGGAACGTCGAGGTGGTGGTGCGCTGCGGCGGACAGTGCCTCAGGATATCCGGCGTCCGCATGCCGCAGGATGGCAAGGCCCGGATCGTTCGTGAGCACCCGCTCGATCTTTTTTGCGGCCTCTGATGTGCCGTCAGCTACCGTGGCTTGTCCCGCGTGCAGAGAGTAGCCGATGCCGACACCGCCTCCATGATGGAACGCGACCCACGCCGCGCCAGAAGCTGTGTTGAGCAGCGCGTTGAGAATAGGCCAGTCCGAAATCGCGTCGCTCCCGTCGCGCATGTTTTCCGTCTCTCGATACGGGGAGGCGACCGAGCCTCCGTCCAAGTGGTCCCGACCGATCACCATAGGGGCCTTCACGGTTCCCTTGCGGACTAGTTCATTCAAGCGAAGGCCCATGGCGGCCCGTTCTCCGTAGCCGAGCCAGCAAATGCGAGCCGGCAGTCCTTGGAACTGCACCCGCTCGCGGGCCAGCCCGATCCACCGGTGGAGCGAGGCATTCTCTGGAAACAGCTCGAGCACGGCCTCATCCGTGATCGCGATATCGGATGCCTCGCCGGAGAGAGCGACCCAGCGGAATGGGCCTTTGCCTTGGCAGAAGAGAGGACGAATGAAGGCCGGGACAAACCCCGGAAACGAATAGGCCTCCTTCACGCCTCGCCGAAACGCCATTGTTCGAATGTTATTCCCATAGTCAAACGTCACGGCTCCGTTCTTCTGCATGGTGAGCATGGCTTGGACGTGGATCGCAATCGAATCCATCGCGCGGTCTATGTACTCAGACGGCCGGCTCAGGCGGAGCTGTGCCGCCTGATCAAGGGACAACCCCACCGGAATGTACCCATTGAGTGGATCGTGCGCAGAGGTTTGATCGGTAAGCAGGTCCGGAACGACCCCGCGCTTCACCAACTCGGGCAATACCGCCGCGCAATTGCCGACCAATCCCACGGACAGAGGCTCTCGTGCGGCCTTGGCCGTCAGGACCCAGTGCAGCGCCTCATCAAGCGAATGTGTCATCCGATCGCAGTAGCGGGTGTTGATCCGTCGCTCGATCTTGGTTGGGTTGACCTCTACGCACAGGATCGCGGCGCCGCTCATTGTGGCTGCGAGGGGCTGTGCCCCGCCCATGCCGCCCATGCCTCCGGTGAGCACAAAACGACCGGCGAGATCGGAGCCGAAATGTTTGGCGGCCGCCGCGGCAAAAGTTTCATAGGTGCCCTGCACGATACCCTGCGTGCCGATGTACATCCACGATCCGGCCGTCATCTGGCCGTACATGATCAGCCCCAATGCCTCGAGCCGATGAAATTCCTCCCACGTAGCCCAGTGCCCGACCAAGTTGGAATTCGCCAGCAAGACGCGCGGCGCCCATTCATGGGTGCGCAACACGCCGACCGGTTTGCCCGATTGGATGAGCAGAGTCCGGTCACCTTCCAGATCTTTCAGCTCACGCACAATGGCATGGTAGGCTTCCCAGTTCCGCGCGGCCTTGCCGGCCCCGCCGTATACAATGAGGTCGCGCGGATTCTCGGCGACTTCGTCGTCCAGATTGTTCATGAGCATGCGAAGTGCGGCTTCTTGCGCCCAGCCTTTGCACGACAGAGCGGAGCCGCGCGGGGCCTTGATCATGTTCCTTTCATCCATG
>CAZZPI010000466.1:0-2214 GCA_964655865.1 uncultured Nitrospiraceae bacterium | reverse complement strand
CATCGTCGCGATGGACAAGATCCTGTCGCAAGAGGAAGTCGACGCGCTGCTCAAGGGGGTGGTGTCGGGCGAGGTGAATACGGCGCCCACCGAGCCGCAGCCGGAGCCGGGGGGGACCAAGGTCTATGATCTCTTGAACCAGGAACGGATCATCCGCGGGCGGATGCCCACGCTGGAGATCATCAATGATCGCTTCACCAAGTCCCACTCGGCTTCATGGACGGGGCTTCTCCGGGAAAACATCGAGGTGCTGGCTGTCGGGACGCAAATCATCAAGTTCGGCGAGTTCCTCAAAAACCTCCCGATGCCGGCGTCCTTGAACGTATTCAACATGGAACCGTTGCGCGGGAAAGGATTGTTCGTGATGGACGCGTCACTCGTCTATCTCATCGTCGATTATCTGTTCGGCGGCAAGGGGCAGACGCATGTCAAACCGGAAGGGCGCGATTTCACCGCCGTGCAACTGCGCATCATCAAGATCTTGGTCGAGCAGGCGTTGGCGGATCTCCAAAAGGCCTGGGCGGCCGTCCTCAACGTCAGGCTCCAGCACCTTCGGTCGGAGAACAACCCACAGTTTGCGATGGTCGTGTCCGCATCCGAAATCGTGTTGGTGGTCACGCTCCAGGTTCAGCTCGGCGACGCCACCCGCGACTTCTTCGTGGTGTACCCCTATGCCATGATCGAGCCGATCAAAGAAAAACTCTATTCGGGGCTCCTGTCCGATCAGGTCGATCTGGACGGCAATTGGACGAGCCGGTTCAAGGACCGGCTGCAGGACTGTCCCGTCGCCGTCACCGTGCGCTTGGGGACGGCGACGGTCTCAGTGCGGGACATCTTGAACTTCGCGCCCGGCGACGTTCTGATCCTCGATCAGCGGCCGGGCGACCCGCTCGAAGGCTCTGTCGAGGGACGCCCCAAGTTCCTGGGCAGTCCCGGAGTCTTCAAGGGCAACCATGCCTGTCGGGTGACCGCGTTTCTTTCATAGCCCTGCGCGAGGACCAGATGGCGAACAGCGACCTCACACCACAATCGACGGACTCCACGCAGCAGGCGGCCGGGTCGGAGACCGGCGCCACGAGCGCGACGGCGACCGCTCCGCCGCCGACCCAGTTTCCCCCCATGGACCAAGGCAGCGTCAATCCGGCCAACAAGAACCTCGACTTCATCTTGGATATTCCCATGGTGGTCTCGGTCCAAGTGGGCTCGACGCGGATGCTGATTCGAGAACTGCTCCAGCTCGGGCAAGGCTCGGTCGTCGAGCTCGACAAGCTCGCCGGTGAGCCGATGGAAGTCCTGGTGAACAACAAGCTGGTCGCCAAGGGGGAAGTCGTCGTCGTGAACGAGAAATTCGGCGTGCGGCTGACCGATGTCGTGAGTGCGGCCGAACGCGTCCAACAGCTTGGCTGAATGAGCGGGCCTGCGCTGATTGCCGGGGAGCCCAAGATGGATCTATGGGACAGCATGATCAGAATGGTTTCGGCGTTGGCCGTCGTCCTGACGCTGATGTTCATCCTGGTCGCGCTCGCCAGACGGATCGGCGCCGGTCGGATGTTCAACACCTCCGGCGGCCAACTCGTCCAGGTCCTCGGCAGCAGCTACATCGGCCCCCGTAAGACCGTCACGCTCGTCTCCGTGGCGGGAGAGCTGCTCGTCGTCGGCACGACGGCCACGGATGTCGTGCCGCTCGGGCGTCTCCCGCGCCGCGCGCACCCGAACAACCAGTGTGCTTCGGCCGAGCCGCCTGGATCGGCCGAAGCCCAAGTCGCACCCGACCCGCTTTCTCCGCCTTTCGGTGGCCGGTCGCACTCCGATCGCGAAAGGAGCGAGCGTGGCGCAGCGTAAGCCCTTTCAATTCCCATGGGCAGCGCTGATCGGGCGGCCCGGCGGGTCGGCCGTCGTATTCGTCCTCGTCACGCTCGTCTGCGTGTTCTGGGAACCCGACCCCGGCTGGACGGCTGGTCCCACGCTGACCCTCGATTTGGGGCAAGGAGGAACCAAACCCACCGCGACGGTGATCCAGATTCTGGCGTTGCTGACGGTCCTCTCGCTGGCGCCGGCATTGTTCATCATGGTGACGTCCTTTACGCGGATCGTGATCGTGCTGTCGTTCCTCCGGCAAGCGATCGGAACGCAGCAGGTGCCCCCGAACCAAGTCCTGGTCAGCTTGGCGCTGTTCCTCACCATGTTCGTCATGGCGCCCGTCGGACGAGCCGT
>CAZZPI010000465.1:0-2223 GCA_964655865.1 uncultured Nitrospiraceae bacterium | reverse complement strand
GCAGAGCGTGGTTCTCGATCTGCTTGAACCCCTGCCAAGGGTCATGGAGCGTATCCAGCACCAACCGCCGCTTGTAATCCGCCGGCGCCGACGACCTGGCGGCAATCTCGGTGAGCAAGGCCTCTTGCTGTTCCGCAAGCTGCTTGAGAATCACCGGCCGTACGCGGCTTTCAAGGCGGCCAACCGAGGAGAATCGCATCACCGACTTCGGAGCGATCCCGGGCATGGTCTCACTCGATGGCCGCACCAGACTGCACGCCGCCACGCCGAGAACCGCGCAGACAGCGACGATCCTTCGAATTCCGCCCGTAAAGATCATCGTGTCACCTCGGTTCGGTCGCTCGCTTTTACTCGGCGATGGCTGCCCTGAACGATCTCGAATTCGTAGAGGCGGCATTCCAGCGAGCCGTTGAAAAGCGGAATCCGTCGGGACGGTTTCAATCCCAGATTCGACGGGAGGCTGAGATCTTCCGAGAGCAGAAAGACTTTCCACTTATACAGGCTGCGTTTGAGCCAGTGTCCGAGCTTGCGATAGAGCTGGTCGATCTGCTCGTTCTGCCGAAGACGGACGCCGTAGGGTGGATTCGACACCATGATGCCTGTCTCGGGGGGACGGGGTAAGCTCAGAGCGTCGGCCTGGCGGAGGTGAATCATCCCTTCGAAGCCGGCTGCCTTGACGTTGGTCAAGGCAGCCTGGACCGCGCGAGGATCCATATCGCCACCCATGATCCGGACGTCGTCCATATGACGTTCCATAGCGCGGGCTTCTGCTCGACAGGCCTCCCACTGCGACCGTGAGAAATTCGGCAACCGTTCGAAAGCAAAACGACGGCCTACGCCTGGCGCTTTCCCCGCGGCGATCAATCCAGCTTCGATCACGATGGAGCCTCCCCCACAGAATGGATCGAGCAACGGCACCAACGGTGACCAGCCGGCCAATTTGAGCAAGCCGGCGGCAAGATTCTCGCGGAGGGGGGCCTCGACCATGGCCTTCCGATAGCCCCGTTTAAACAACGGCTCGCCTGAGGTATCGAGGTAAAGCGTGATCTGCCGTTGATCGAGAAAGGCATGGATCCGGTGGTCCGGCCGCGACTTGTCGATGGAGGGCCGCGGCTGCTTGCCGGCAATGAAGCGGTCGCAGACTGCATCCTTGATTCGCAGCGTCAGAAACTCAAGGCTGCGAAGAGGACAATGCTGCGCGTCCACCTTCACGCGGAACGTGCCGCGCGGCGACAGCCAGTCAGGCCATGGAACATCATACGACAGGTGATAGACATCCTCTTCCGTCCGGTACGGTCCTTGAGCCACCTGCCACAAGACGCGGCTCGCGACACGACTCTGAAGGTTGACCCGCCAACACAGCTTGAAGCGACCGGAGAACCCGACCCCACCCGGGGTCGGTGCAAGGCCCTCCGCGCCGAGCTCGCGCAGCACCTGCTCCAATACCCTTTCAAGGCCGCGGGGGCAGGGTGCAAAGAATCGATGAAGTGTGCTATCCATCTGGAGGCGTCGAACGCGAAAGCCGTTATCAGTCTTCAGGGTACTGTTTTCAGCCTCCGGAACTGAGAACTTAGCACGGAGAACTGACGACCGGCATTTCTCCCTTCCATGCCATGAACTACTGCAGTCAGTGCGGCTCGCCCGTGTCCAAGAAAATCCCCGTTGGCGACAACCGCCCCCGCTATGTGTGTGACCGCTGTGCGGCCATTCATTATCATAATCCAAAGATCGTTGCAGGCTGCATCCCCGAGTGGGAAGGCTCGATTTTGCTCTGCCGCCGCGCGATCGAGCCGAAGCATGGCCTCTGGACGTTCCCAGCCGGCTTCATGGAGCTGGGTGAAAGCACTGAGGAAGCCGCCATCCGTGAGACCTTCGAGGAAGCGCACGCGCAGGTAGAGCTGGCGGGACTTTATGCAGTGCTCAGTCTTCCCAACATCAGTCAGGTGTACATGATCTTTCGCGGCAGACTCAAATCCCTCGACTTCAAGGCAGGTACAGAAAGTCTTGCCGTCCAGTTATTTGATCGAGAGGCGATTCCCTGGGATGAGCTGGCGTTTCCGGTCGTGCGGGAAGCCCTGCAACGCTATAGCGAGGATGCGAAGCAAGGCCGATTCTTACTGCACGTCAGCAGTCTCACCGGGCCTCCGAAATTCTGATCAGTGAGCCACGCGGAGTCGTGGCGAACGGGCACAGGGAGAGGGGTCCAACGTCACGAAGATGGGA
>CAZZPI010000464.1:0-2224 GCA_964655865.1 uncultured Nitrospiraceae bacterium | reverse complement strand
GAGCTCGTCCGCTCCCTCGCGATCATACACCTGCGCCGCCTCGACCGGGTCACCCGCGTCGCGCAAATTCACGAAGCTGACGCCCTTCACGACGCGCCCATCTTTCACATCCAAGCAGGGGATGATGCGTTTGGTCAACATATCGCCCCATGAAGTGAGGTATCCATTGCACTCTGTAGACCGATGGGTCCCGGTGAATCGTGAAGCGATCTTGGTCTCAAGAATCCCTCACACCTGCCTTCTTATCCCTTGCTGAAGGCCGAAACCGCGGCCCGAAAGTCCAGCTTCCCATCATAGAGGGCCTTGCCGACGATCGCCCCTTCGACCCGCGGCCCGAGCGCCCTTATGGCCCGCAGGTCCTCAACTCGAGAAATGCCGCCGGAGGCGATGACAGGGAACGAGGAGAGATCGACGACCTCCCGCAATGCCGGGAGATTTGGCCCATCCAACATCCCGTCCCGTGCGATATCGGTATAGATGACCGCCCCGAGCTCATAACCGGACACATCTTTGAGGAGATCCACGGCCCGTGTACTTGACACGTTGGTCCACCCATTCACCG
Source organism: uncultured Nitrospiraceae bacterium (assembly GCA_964655865.1). Lineage (GTDB taxonomy): Bacteria > Nitrospirota > Nitrospiria > Nitrospirales > Nitrospiraceae > JBBIJI01. The sequence goes on along the minus strand of CAZZPI010000464.1, from coordinate 1,662 downwards.
CGACGCGCCCGTCGCGAGCATCCAGTCCCAACAGGATCCGCCGAGGAAACTCTCGGCAGGCCTGCTCCAGCAGCGAGCGGTCGGTCAGAGCAGCGGTGCCCAATACCACCCGCGCGACACCGGCGTGGAGGAATCGACGCACTATCTCCATCGTCCGGATCCCACCGCCGACTTGCACCTTCACACTCACCGCCTTGATAAGTGATTCGATCTGCGGCAGGTTGCGCGGCGTCCCGTCGACCGCGCCGTTCAGATCGACCACGTGGATCAGAGCAGCCCCTTCCTCCTCCCATCGTCGGGCCATGGACGACGCGTCGTCAGAATAGACGGTCTCCGCAGCCATGTCGCCTTGGCGCAGCCGGACGCAGCGGCCATCTTTGAGATCGATCGCAGGAATTATGAGCATAGCCGGAGACCGTGATGCATGATCTTCAAGGTAAGATCTTTTCAATAAATCGTCTTGCGACTATGTACATCGCGAGGCCCGTCACTTTTCACGGTACTCCCTCGCCGCTTGACCGAAAGGAAAATCCTTCACTACTTCGTCCACCCCGAATTGAGCCAGTTCGTCCGCCGTCACAAAAGCCCCTCGCCGCTCGAAGAAGCCGAGCGCGTCTTCCGCGAGCGGCCGTTGCTTCTCGTAATAGTTTCCCTCCCACAAGACTTGCCCATCCGCCGCAACCACCTTCAGCTCGAATCCCACGGCGGCCGGGGGATCCGCCCCAAGCCGGCTGCCGACCCGTTCCTGGTACACGAGCACCTGTCCGGTCAGAGCAGCGTCGGCCTTGATTTGCTGGGCGGCCTGGGCATGGGTGGGCAGGCCTTTGGAGGCGGCGTCGGAATCGGTCTGGATGAACGAGCGATATTGGCGATCCCACTCTGTTCCGGCGGGGCCAGACGTGGGCAGGTGGTCCTGGGCATTGTCGAATTTCGCCAGCTCGGCGTTGCGGGCAGCCTGGTCGATCGGCTTTGGGCTGGGCGTCGGCGTCGGCTGGGGACCGGCGCTGCAGCCGGCGAGGCTTGATGCCAGCGCAATGAGCAGGCTAAAGGCGACGATGGCATGTCTCATATGGGGCTCCTTGTGGGCGAGATTGTACCATTGTGCCTTACAGCCTGTCAATCGGGGCAGCGGCGCGGGTGTATCCGCCAGAAGTTGCAACCGTAGCCGCCGGTCTGCCTGTCCTGGCTGACAGGCCAGGACAGGCAGACCGGCGACTACGGCGGCGACGCAACTTATCGGGGATGCACCCGCATCGCGCATGACGCCAGACCGGCGCAACTGCTATTCGTGTCCTCGCCACGCTCTTTGCTGTATCGACTTTGGACTGACCACATGCTTCCCCAGCGCCAGCCGCCGCGCCGGCAGGCCAAAGGCCAGGCCCATGAGCTGGGTGATGTAGAGAACGGGAATCGAAAAATCGAGGCCAAGCTGCGCCTGGCGCGCGTCCAGGTTGACATGGCACATAGGGCAACTCGTGGTGATCACATCGGCGTCCAGCGCCCTGGCCGCCAGGAGCAGCTTGCGCGTCAGATCGAGCGCCAGACTGGTCTCCGTGAGCGACAGACTGCCGCCGCAGCAATCGGTCTTGCAGCTCCAATCGACGGCCTCGGCGCCCAGTGTCCGCACGATCGCGTCCATCTGTTGGGGATTCTCGGCGTGCT
>CAZZPI010000463.1:0-2232 GCA_964655865.1 uncultured Nitrospiraceae bacterium | reverse complement strand
CGCGTGCCCGTCTCGCTTGGCGTCTCAGCGGTTTCGTCACGAACCCTCATGAATACTGCGCGCTAGGACGGCTTCAATTAATCGAGGCTTCGCGATCACCACCAGCGGAAGGGACCGGAATCCAAGTGGACGAACTTGGCACGGCCATAGTAGCCGACGCCTCCACGCCGGAGCTTCATGGCAGCCTCACGAATCGTCCAGGGATGAACACCTGGAATGTAGATATCGAGGGCCTTGCCTTCCACGTGCAGACTATGCCTCGCAGCGCGCGGCGACCTACGCACCAACAGCGCCTGATATTCCGGCGAGCGATATCCCGAGATCACACAGACTTGGCGAAGTCCTCCGATTTGCTGTAGCACCAAATCGACGTGCTCGATGACGTTGACATCCATCGTGGTGACGGCGTTCGTATGACGGCAACGCAGCAAGTGATTGATCTCGGCCAGCGCAGCGTGATCGTACTCCCCATTTTCATCGCGGTAGCGGACGGTCAGTTGCTCACCGGTCCACACGTTGTAAAAATTCAGCCGTCCTGCCGGGAGTCTGTGCGCACGCCCCTTTGAAGGGAAGCTAAGGATGCCTCCCAAAGCTGAGAGTCCCACTAATGAGGTGGTTAAGAACGTCCGCCGAGACCACTGTGAAGCGAAGAGATTTCTCACGTATCCGCTCCCGGTCTCAGCATCCACTCGATGTTCGATGGCATGGCGGCCCGCTATGTACCAAATTCACCCGTGTTGGTCAATCAACAATTCTCGCCGGTCCCGATCCACAGGAGACTCATCGCTTGAAACCCGGTTGACTTTCCCGGCAGGAGAGGCGCAGACTTTCGTGCGCGGCTTGGGTGGAAGCGAGGCTCGCATGGGCATCGACACGGATGTGCTCGAGGTCAATCCTCATTGCGAGGTTACGGTCCAGCATGTTGGCCCGAGCAAGCGTAAAGTTCTTCTCGCCGATCGGTTCTACCGCCATCCCGAGAAGGTAGGCGAGCTTGCGCTGAGTCTTTACTACACGGCATCCCGTTCGCTCGTCGGAAGCTACCCAGGGTCACGGGCGGTGGTGACGCTCGAGACCGATCCTCTGATCGAGGCACTGGGAAAACTCTGGGGAGACACGCTTCGACCGTACCACTCCGATTACCATCCTGTGATTTTCTCCGCCATTGAAAATCGGTCGTATCAGCTCTCTCCCTGGCAACGGCAGCCTCATATCGACCAAGGCGTCACGGCGATGGTCTATTTGAATCCCGAACACCTCTGCGCCGGAGGCACCGGGTTATATCGCCACAGACCGACCGGCTTGGATCGCATACCCCTGGCCGTCACGCCGCAACTCCAACGCATTGCCGAGCAACATGGCTTCTCGGCGAGGTCCTTGGAGGATCCCGATGTCTACGCCGAATTCATGAATACAGCCATCTTTAACCCGGCGTATGCCGTCGAAGAGAACACGTACATCAATGACGGGAACCAGTACTGGGAGCTGCTCTTCCTCATCCAGATGAAATCCAATCGTCTCGTCATCTTCGACGGACGTATGCCTCATTCGCAGCACATTACGAAGGATCAGTTCCAAGACTGCTTCCGCATTAATCAAATTCTCTATTTTCAGGGGCACGACTAGCCTCTCCCCCTGTTCCATGTGCCGTCGCTCCTCTTCTCACCAGGAAGCGCGTCACCCTCAACGTTATGGCGGGCACCCTGTTGCCTGGCGATACCGCCGAATGACCATCTTATCAATGAGTTATGAAGCGAATCTTAATAATCGGTTTGGCCTCATATAAACTAGAGATGTTGCGCCTGATTCCTCCATCGCTTCGTAGAATCTGTAAGCGTGTATCATGGAGAGAGTCGATGCATGGAGGGTATAAGCCGATGAATTCGTGGAGACACATAGCACGTGGTTTTGTTCTTGGTGGATTTGGGTTGTCGATCGTTCTTGTGCCCGCGCCGGCATTGCCGGCACCCAAGACCGGGCACGTCCTCGTGGTGGGCTATGGCCCGGAACTGCCTCTCCTCCAGGAGCTTGGCAGGGCGTTTGAGAAGGCCAATCCGGGCATCGCCGTCGACTTCGAGTGGGACAAAACTGTAAAAGCCGTAGAGCGGGTGAAGGAAAATTCCGCACAAATAGCCGTGACGGACCGCACCGATCCCTCACTCAGGGCCATTCCCGTCGCATGGGACGGCATTGCAGTGATTGTCAATTTCGCCAACCATGTGAAAGAACTCAGCA
>CAZZPI010000462.1:0-2258 GCA_964655865.1 uncultured Nitrospiraceae bacterium | reverse complement strand
CGGCTATTTCTTCAGGGGCAAAGAACTCGTGGTGGTCGGCGGCGGGGACAGCGCGATGGAGGAAGCCCTCTTCCTGACCAAGTTTGCCACCCGCGTATCGGTCGTCCACCGCCGCGACAAGCTGCGCGCCTCCAAGATCATGCAGGATCGGGCGATGCGGAACGAGAAAATCACGTTCGTGTGGAATTCGGTCATCGACGATATTTTAGGCGATCGAGTCGTCACAGGGGTCCGAGTACGGAATCTCGTCACAGGCAAGACGACGGAGGTCCCTTGCGCAGGCTTGTTCGTCGCTATCGGCCATCGGCCCAACACGAAGCTGTTTGAGGGACAACTGGAGATGGACGAGAAGGGATACATCATCACGAGAAGCGGCACCGCGACCAGTGCTCCCGGCGTGTTTGCCGCCGGCGACGTGCAGGACTCTCGCTACCGCCAGGCCGTCACCGCTGCCGGCTCCGGCTGCATGGCCGCGATGGATGCGGAACGCTATCTGGAAGCAGAAAGCTAGGCGCGATAGGGAACGGATAAGGGGCACCAACCGAGTTCGTTCTCCGTAGCCTCGAGCCTCGAACCCATAACCCCCCCGAAGTGCCCATGCGTCACGCGCTCATCCATTACCACGAACTCGCCCTAAAAGGGCGGAACCGGGACTTTTTCGAGCAGCGGCTCGTTCACAACCTGCGCCATGCGGTCCAAGACCTCGGTCAGACGCAGGTAGAGGCGCTCCGCGGCCGTGTCCGGATGTCCTTCTCGGACAATGCACACCCCGAGACGCTCCGGGTTCGTCTCTCGCGCGTGTTCGGCGTCACGAACTTCCTGCTGACGGAGTCGGTCCCGTTGAGTTTCAGACAACCCGACCTCACACCGCTCAAGGAGGGCATCGCGAGCGCGCTGCGAGGGTGGACCTTCCGCTCATTCCGTGTCTCCGCCAAGCGAGCGGACAAGCGGCTGCCGTTCACGTCCATGGACGTCGAACGCGAGTTGGGCGCGCACATTCAATCCTGCACCGGTCGCGCCGTGGATTTATCCCATCCGGACCTCACCGTGTACGTCGAGTTGCTCACCGGGGAAGCTCACTTCGCCGCGGAGAAATTTGTCGGTCCCGGCGGCATGCCGGTCGGCGTGAGTGGGAGGGTCGCGTGTTTGATCTCGGGAGGGATCGACTCGCCGGTCGCGGCCTATCGCATGATGAAACGAGGTTGCACCGCCACGTTCGTTCATTTCTCTGGGCGGCCGTTGGTCAGTCGGGCGTCGGAGGAAAAAGTCCGAGAGATCGTCACTGTGCTGACGACTTATCAATACGCTTCTCGCCTCTACGTGGTTCCGTTCGGTGAGATTCAGCGCGAGATCATCACGACGACGCCCGAGCCTTTCCGCGTGGTGCTCTATCGGCGCATGATGGTGCGGATCGGGGAGGAATTAGCCCGTCGAGACGGCTGCTGGGCCCTAGTCACCGGCGATAGTCTCGGACAAGTCGCCTCACAGACCCCTGAAAACCTGACGGTTGTGTCAGAGGCGGCGGAATTGCCCATCCTTCGGCCGCTCATCGGCATGGATAAGGTCGAAATCACCGCAGAAGCCCGGCGCCTCGGCACTTTCGACATCTCCATCGAGCCGGACCAGGACTGTTGCAAGCTCTTCGTGCCGGCACATCCCAGCACCAGAACTCGGCTCGACGATATTCGCAAGATCGAGCGCGATCTCGAAATCAGCGCGCTCATTAAGCAGGGGGTCGATAAGGCCGAGTTGAGCGAATTCAGCTTCCCAGCCTAACCATCCGCAGCGCCTTCTCACGCACGATGCGAAAATGTGCCTCCAGCTCGCGCCGCATGGCGAGGGCGACGAGCCAATCCGGCAGGATGGTGTCGATGTCCACGATCAACTCGAACTCCGCTCGCGTCTGACTGCCGCCGGCCTCGCTGATGAGCTTCCAGACGCGATGGTACCGTCTGAAATCTCCCCCTCGGAGATCCGTAACCAGTCCTCCTTCCGATGGCGTATAGGATTCGGACAGTAGGCGTCGCTCCCCGGGCAACAACGCGTGATCGATGACGATCTCCGTGAGCGTTCGGTCCCCATGTCGCTCGATCCGTGCCATCCTCATCCGCGTCTCGAACAACTCCGGCCAGTGCGGATAATCGGTCAGGATGGCCTGCAGCACTTCCAGCTTGGCGGGAAACACGACCGTCGCCGTGGCGCGCACGCCGCCGCCGGCATCGGTGTTCACGGTCAAGCTATCCAGCCGCGTAGGATCG
>CAZZPI010000461.1:0-2277 GCA_964655865.1 uncultured Nitrospiraceae bacterium | reverse complement strand
GAGAGACAGGCTCCTCTTCCGGCTTCAGCAACGGTAATGGGACGAATGGCGCGCCAGCAAACCGCCGGAAGGGATCGGGTTGGTTGGCCCAATCCAGGTAACCCAGCGATCGGGCATACCGGAAAAAATGATGTTTGGTCTGGTTGTGGTAGTGGATCGTCCGGTCGACCGGGCCGGCAGGTGATGAGCCAATGGCTGTCTCGGCGGATGGAGGCGTGCGGGAGTCCATGGCCATGCGACGTCAGTCTACAGGGCCGTCCGAAACATTGTAAACACAGACTGATGCTGCTCGAGGGGAACGAGCGAGGCGGGGAAGGACGAAGAGGAGATCAGTACAGCGGTTCTTGCGGGCCCCAGTGGAGGCCTGCGAGATCCGGATCTTCGCCCTCGGGCCGCCGGACCCGTTCGGCCTTCTCCGCCTTGCGCTGTTCGCGGCGCGCTTCCTTCTCGCGTTGCTTCATCTGCTTCGCCTTTTCGCGGTCGCGTTTGGCGAGTGTTGTTTTGGCTGGCCGTCCGATGGCGTCCTCCTTGCTAAAGTTCGATGGTTACCAGTGTACCTAAAAACGAGGTCGCCGTTGAAGAAAAAAATGACGAAGGGTGGCCAAGGTCGGTCAATAGGATATCAGGCAGTGAGAAAATATAAATCTGCATAGAATCGGGCCCTTGCGCAATGTTCGCCTGCCTGCGTGTTGACTCTGGGGCATCCTGCCTGTAGGGTGGGTGCATGACGTATTGTGCCACGCCGACTGTCCCATCTCTCGCGCGTCCCGCTTGCATCCTGCGCGTCTGATTCCCCGGTCTCCGTCGCTTCTACGCCGAGGTCGCTCCGCCGTTGTGGGCTTCAACTGTCCGCCGGGCGGACTCAGGAAGAATGTCTTCCTCAGCGCGCGACTTCTGGAAGAGGGGGTGAGCGAGATGTATCCAATTCTGGCATTGCTGAGCCTGATGTTTTTGACATGGGCGGCACCATCTGGGCCTCTGTGAGCGAGCGAAAGCAGTAACCGGAGGGCTCCATCCTTCACCGGGCCGGTTCAAGCGAGAGGGCACCCATGAACTCCATACAGACCGTGGTTCATTGGTTCACGCACAATCCGCTGCCGGCTACTGTCGTCTTCTTTGGCATGGCCGCCGTGGCGGTGACGACGTACACGTATGCGCATGATTATCACAGGCCGAAGAATCTGGGGTAGCGCCGAACAGACGAATCGCGATAAGGAGGGCGTGATGAATCAGGAACAATTCGGGCAGTTCTGGGGCCAGTTGCAGACGCCGCTCAAAAAGCAGTGGGAAAAGTTCACGGATGCCGATCTCGAGCAGATCGATGGCAACCTGGCGATCTTCAACTGCATGACGGAGGCGCGGTATGGCGGAAAGAAGAGCGAGGTCAGTACGTGGGCGAACCGACGCTATGCCCATTGGACCGGCTGGTATCAGGGGTATGACGATCCAAGGCCAAGCGTATAACGTGGCGAGCACGATCCGCCTCGACGCGCTCGGGTCGGAATAAAAGTTGACAGCGCAGCGTTGGTGCTGTACAGTGAGCGTACATCACTCATCGTAATAGTCCGGCGGTGATGATGCTCAACCATAACGGACTTCGCGATCGCATCGCGATTAGGTCCAGGCTCGAGCGGATTCCTTCCTGATTCTGTCTCCCCTCGGTTCTCTGATCCCGTTTAATGCGATCAAACTGAAAGGATAGTCTTGTGCAGACTGCTACGTGTACCTTTAACGCCCTCGGTGTGTCCGAATCCCTCTTGCGGGACCTGACCAAGGCAGGTTTTCTCAACCCCACGTCCATCCAGGCGCAGGCCATTCCGCACGCGCTCCAGGGGCGTGACGTCCTCGGATGTGCGCAGACGGGGACCGGCAAGACTGCCGCGTTCGTCATTCCCATGATCGAGCGGCTCGCCGCGGGGCCGAAAGGCCGGCCGCGCGCGCTGGTCCTGGTGCCGACCCGCGAACTGGCCATCCAGGTCCAGGGCGTGATCGACCAGCTCGGCCGCAACATGCGGATCTTCGCCACGACGATTGTCGGAGGCGCCGACATGCAGGCGCAAATCCGGGGGCTGCGGCAGAACCCGGATATTCTGGTCGCCACGCCGGGACGGCTGCTGGACCATATGTGGAACGGCACGGTCGATCTGAGACCAATGAAAATCCTCGTGCTGGACGAGGCCGACCGCATGCTCGACATGGGGTTCGCGCCCCAGATCAACCAGATTCTGGAGGCTATGCCGGAGGACCGGCAGACGCTGCTGTTCTCCGCTACTCTGC
>CAZZPI010000460.1:0-2278 GCA_964655865.1 uncultured Nitrospiraceae bacterium | reverse complement strand
GACCCTTCACCTGGCGTTTCGTCACCCATCCTTTCCGCTCCATCGCCAGAAGTGCGTCAACCGTCGCGGGGCCATGCCTGTGAAGTGTCGTCTCCCTGACGCCGTTGGGATGCCGGAGGATCTGCGTCAAGATCTTGCGCTCAGCCCGATCAAGAGCCTCGTCCTTGAAGGCGGCCTTACCTGCCTCAGTCGGCAAGTATACGGTTACCGATGCCCGTCTCTTGCTTTGAGGGGGAATGACGAGTCGAACACACTGACCCCAGGGCGCCAAGTACTCCGTTGCGACGAAGCGGCACAGTCCAAACTGAGCCGAGGAGAGGGCCCCGTGGTCTTGGCCTGCGACGAGGTCATGAAGTTCCTTCACACGATTCGACTTGAGGCGAGTCGGGCACTGTGTCCTCACTCCGACAACCAGCCCCTCCACAGTTCCGGCTCCGAAGGGGACGACGACGCGCTGGCCTACGGTGAGCCGCTCGCGCATGCGATCCGGAACCAGGTAGGTGAAGGAACGAGAAATGCGTCGGGGGACGACCACATCCGCATAGAGGGGAGGGTGCGAGCGATGATCAGGAGGGAACGGCGGAGCGGAAGCGGCATCGGACATGCCGCATTCTAGCAAGGGGCGGAAAGAACGGACAACAAGGGGCGGCCCGCGAGTAATGCTGGAGATACTCCGAGGCCGCCCCGATCAACGCAGATAGCTTGGTCGGCTACTTGACTCCAGCGTCTGGAGGAGCCTCCGACGCCGGCGCCAAAATCTCAGGTGGTGCCGGTGTTGGGAACGAATCCCCGGCAAGGCCTTCCGGCGCTCCCACTGAAGCGTCCGGCGAAGGCTGCGGATCCGATGCGGACTCGAGGGGGCTCGGGCCTGATCCCTTCGCCATCGTGGTGCTCGGCTCCAGCACCGGCTCGGAGGTCGCGGGGGAGTGCGACACAGCCGATGGGGGATCCGGGCTGTACAGCACGATTTCGATGCGGCGATTCTTGCGACGGCCTTCCTCGGTTGCGTTGCCTGCTACCGGCCTGCTCGATCCATACCCGACCGACGACACTCGCGCCGAGTCGAGCCCTCCGGCCTCGACTAAGTACCGCAGGATCGTGGAGGCACGCGCTTTCGACAGCTCCCAGTTGCTCGGATAACGAGAGCGCAGCGAGGGACCGATCTCCATGCTGTCCGCATGACCTTCGATCTGGATGTGCTTGCCTTCTTCCGTTCTGAGATACTCCGCGATCTGCGATAGGATTTCGGCGCCTTCGGGCTTGATAGTAACCTCGCCGGGTTCGTATTCGAGCTGGTCGACCAGCTCATCCAAATTGAATCTCGATCGGCCTGCCAGCAATTCCGCCATCTTTTTCTTGCCCGAACCGGCCAATGCAACGGGCTTGGGTCCCTCAGATACAGCGGCCTCGGCGACCGCTTGCGGCTTGACCGAAGCAGGACCCGACGGCGTCCCTGCCGAAGCCATGACCGGTTCCTGGATGGAAGTCACCGCGGCAGTCCGTCCGGTGAAGACGAACCGATCCCCCTGCAGGATGCGAGACGTTGATCGGGTGATCAGCGCCGTGGCCGTGTGGTCTTCAAGAGACAACACCTTGAGCTCTCCCACCTTGCGTCGAGGGAGCCCGGACCCGGTGCGGTGGAGATCGAGCAAATCGCCCATACGTAATCCATCCTGGCTGCCACGATCGAGGTATACGATATTCCTCTGCGCGACGAGCGTCATGTTCCGATCTGATTGCAGATCGACGATCATCCCGCGAATTTCATCGGAAGCTCGATCTCCTCCCATGGATTCTTCCACGGCCGGGGGCTCAAATCGCATGATTAAGTCACCCGGGACGATCGCTCCATAGCTTCGTATCACCGTGACTGTCGCCACGTTCGCATCTATCTGGACGACCTTTGCGACACCCAACACGTTGAACAGGTATCCCAAATATTGCTTGCTCGCCGGATGGAACACTTTCCGGATGCGACGGTAGACCGTGTAGAGATCGCCGACCTGCGCTTCTGATCCCTTTTTCAGGAGCAGATACATCATATCGCGACCGCCCAACAACATCCGGTTCCCGCTGGTTTGATTGTCGCCCGTCACTTCATTCACAATCCCTTCATTGGGAATCGAGTAACGGATTCCACCCGAGGCGAAGCGCAGCGCCGGCTCCCCCAGCCTGACGCTGAGAGCGTCTTGCGCAAGGAGCGAGGAAGGCGCGAACAACACCCCGGTGAGCAACGCGACGACGAATACGGAATTCGAGTGAGTTTTCATGGTGTAAG
>CAZZPI010000459.1:0-2279 GCA_964655865.1 uncultured Nitrospiraceae bacterium | reverse complement strand
GATCGGACGCGTCGGCCTGACGGAACAACAAGCGCGCAAGCGCGCGCAGGGTGCTGGTGACGATCCTCAAACGGCAGTAGCGGTGGGGAGATTCCGATATGCGGCCTCGGGGAAGGCCCAAGCCACGGCGGATACTACTGGGTTGTTCAAGATCGTGGCGGAGGCGAAGAGCGGGAAAGTGCTCGGTGCGCATCTGATCGGAGCCCACGCGACGGACCTGATTCATGAGATTGCCCTGGCGATGCAGGCAGGCGCGACCGTACAGCATCTCGCCTGGATGATCCATGCGCATCCGACATTCGCCGAAGGTATAATGGAGGCCGCCGAGGACGTCGAGGGGATGGCGATTCACGTGGCGCGAAAACGCGCATAGTTGTCAGTTTTCAGTCCTCGATCTTCAGTCGGAATAGCAAGAACTGACAACTGAGAGCTGATTACTGAAAACGGAGTCGCATGCTTCGATATCTACTGATTAATCTTGGCATGCTTGCCGCAACCTTGGCCGTTGTGCTCTGGATCGGCTGGTCGGTCCCACCGGATCCGCCCGAGGAGCCTCGACAATCGGCTGATGAGGTCGCTCCGCCCCTCGCGCCCACGACGCGCAGTCCGGAGGTCGTTGCGCCGGCGGGCGCGCGCAAGCCAGCTCAGGATGGAAAGACTGTATCTGCTGCGCCTCGAGGGAAGGCGGAGGCGAAGCTCGATCTCAACCGGGCCACCCTGGAGCAGTTCCAGCAGTTGCCGGGCATCGGTCCGGCTCTCGCGCGGCGGCTGATCGATCATCGCCATGCGAGCGGGCAGTTCCGCTCGGTCGAAGACTTGCGGAAGGTGAAAGGGATCGGCCCCAAGCGGATCGAGCGGCTTCGTCCGCTCGTCATGGTGGAGACGGTCGCGCGGCCGACCGCCGCTCAGCGAGGCACGCTGTGACTGAGCTTACCCGACAGTTGGACCTCCTCCTGCGAGGAGTGGTCGAGGTGATCCAGCAGTCCGACCTGGAGCGGAAGCTGACCCGCTCGATCAAAGAGGAGAAGCCGTTGCGCGTGAAGGCGGGCTTCGATCCCACCGCGCCGGACCTGCATCTCGGTCACACCGTCCTCCTTCACAAGCTGAAACATTTCCAAGATCTCGGGCATCAGGTCATTTTTTTGATCGGCGATTTCACCGGCATGATCGGCGATCCCACCGGCGTGTCGGAAACGCGCGTGGCGCTCTCGAAGGAAAAAGTGTTGGAAAACGCCAAGACCTATGAGCGACAAATCTTCAAGATCTTGGACCTGCAGAAAACGCAGGTGGAGTTCAACAGCCGCTGGATGAACTCCATGTCGGCCGAGGGGCTCATCCAGTTGAGCGCCCATTACAACGTGGCCCGGATGCTGGAGCGGGAGGATTTTCATAACCGGTACGCCGAGCAAAAACCGATCAGCCTCCACGAGTTCATGTATCCCTTGATCCAGGGGTACGATTCCGTGGCGTTGAAGGCCGACGTGGAGCTGGGCGGCACGGACCAAAAGTTCAACTTATTGGTCGGGCGCGATCTCCAGCGCGACTACGGGCAAGAGCCGCAGGTCGTGATGACGACGCCGCTCTTGGAGGGGACCGACGGCATCAAAAAAATGAGCAAGAGCCAAGGCAATTACATCGCGCTGGAAGACCCGCCCGGCGAGATGTTCGGCAAGCTGATGTCGGTCAGCGATTCGCTCATGCTGCGATATTACGAGTTGCTCACGACCGAGCACACGACGCACGTGAAGCAGATGCATCCGATGGAAGCCAAACTGGCGCTCGCGGAGCAAATCGTCGTCCGGTATCACGGTCCGGACGCCGGAAGGCAGGCGAAAGCCGAATTCCAACAGAAGTTTCAACAGCGCGAATTTCCCGATCGGCCGGATTCGGAAGTGGTGCTGACGAAGTCCGATGTGAAGGAAGGGGCGACCCCCAGCATCGGATTGGTGGAAGTAATCACCAGGACAGGTCTCGTGGCGAGCAAGAGCGAAGCGCGCCGACTCATCATCCAAGGTGGGATCGAGGTAGATGACCAAAAGCTCCAGGATCCCCACGCGAGCCTGTCGTTGAAGGCCGGTACCCGCCATCGTCTCCGCATCGGTCGGCGCAAGTTCGCTACGGTGGAATTTCGTCCGTAGCGCGTGCAAGGCCTCCTCAGGATGGATTAGTCGAAGGATTGACTTCAATCCCGCAGGGTCGTAGCATTCTGGCCATATCGGCCGATGCGAGCGGGCGTAGCTCAGTGGTAGAGTCCTAGCTTCCCAAGCTAGTTGTCGTGG
>CAZZPI010000458.1:551-2285 GCA_964655865.1 uncultured Nitrospiraceae bacterium | reverse complement strand
TCCTGACTCCAAGCCTCCTGCCGAAGCTCTTCGGTCCGGTCTTCCAACGGCTGACACAGCTTCCCATCGGGGCGACGGTCGACCTCTCGACCGTCGCGCGGCTCCGCACGGACCTGCCGCGAGTGCTGGGAGCGCCGACCGACTTCCGGGCATCGTACGGATTCCGTTATGTCTCAGTCCGACGCGGGGCGACGTTTGACGGGGTCCCTGCCAGCAGCACCGCTCGCCGCTTTCCGGACATGGTCGAAGAGGCACCCCCCTGGTTCCTGACCCTCGTGCCCGAACAGGTGTTCAGCTCGAAAACCTAGTCGCTCGTTCCTTCTTCGGCCTGCCCTTCACAGCCGATCATCGACGATCGGTGCGAAACACCGGATTTATTGACATCAGCCTTCCCTTTGTTAGACTGCGATCCGTGCCCGCCGACGACACGAATCAGGCCTACTGACGCCGACTATTCCACGTGAACGTAACCCAGGCCATCCACACTGTCCAGGACAACATCGCTCAGGTCATCAAAGGGAAGCCGCATGTGATCGAGATGGCGGTCGTGTGCCTCCTGGCCCGAGGCCATTTGCTGATCGAGGACGTGCCCGGCGTGGGGAAAACCACGCTAGCCCACAGCCTCGCGCGTTCCTTGGATTGCTCTTTCAAACGCATCCAATTCACGAGCGACCTGCTGCCTTCGGATATCGTCGGCATTTCCATCTTCAACCGACAAAAGCAGACCTTTGAATTCATGCCCGGGCCGATTTTCGCGAACATCGTTCTCGCAGACGAGATCAACCGGACCACCCCGAAGACGCAGAGCAGCTTGCTGGAGGCTATGAGCGAGTCACAGGTATCGGTCGAAAACCAAACGCACCCCTTGGGTCAGCCGTTCATGGTCATCGCCACTCAAAATCCGGCGGAGTACCACGGCACCTTCCCGCTGCCTGAATCCCAATTGGATCGGTTTCTGATGCGACTCCGGATCGGATATCCGGAGGCGGAGGAGGAAAAACGGATCCTCGATCGGTCCCACATACTCAAGCCCGCCGACGAACTCCAACCGGTGCTGACGGCGCAGGAGGTTGTCGATCTTCAGACCGCCGCCGATAAAGTCAGGATGCACGACAGTCTGATGGACTATCTGCTGGCGATCGTCGACGCCACACGCCAGACTCCCCTGCTCTCGCTCGGGGTCAGCACGCGCGGGACATTGGCGCTGGCCAGATCCGCCAAGGCCCTCGCCCTGGCACGGAATCGCGAGTACTGCCTGCCGGACGACATCAAGGAACTCGCCCCGATCGTGCTGTCTCACCGAGTCGTGTTGGCTCGCGGAGCGGGAGCCCGGGCCAAGAGCTTCGAACAGGCCGAGCGCGTGATTGTCGATTTACTCGAAACGGTGCCTGTGCCCGTCTGACAGGGCACGAAGGCCGCACCGCCAGGCCGCGCCCATGGAACAGCGACGATTCAGCCGTTTAGTTCAGTGGGTCTCTCCGCGTCGCTCCCTTCGCTTGACTTCAGAAGGCACTCGCTTCCTTCTCTTCTCCCTGGCCGTCGGCGCGGCGGCGATGAACACCGGCAACAACCTCTTCTATCTCCTGTTGGCGATGATGTTGAGCCTGATCATCGTTTCCGGAGTACTGTCCGAGCTCTGCGTACGCTCACTGGACTTCCGACGGCACGTTCCCGACTACCTGGTCGCCGGCGAACCGACCATGGTGAGTGTGACCGTCGCGAATCGGAAAGCCT
>CAZZPI010000458.1:0-541 GCA_964655865.1 uncultured Nitrospiraceae bacterium | reverse complement strand
CGAACGGCGCAGAGGTGGACCGGGGGCTCCATGTTCCCTATCTCGCGGCACGAACCTCCTCCTTGCTCTCGTACCCTCTGCTGGCGACACGCCGAGGTGCGGTTCAGCTCGATGGATTTCACGTCGTGACGCCTTTTCCATTCGGATTATTCTTGAAGAAGGCGCGCTACACGACTCCGGCCACAATCTGGGTCTGTCCCGAAATCCGGCCCGTCCCGACGCTGGTAGACAGGCTTGTCGCGGGACAGGGGCAGGAATATTCCCTGTCACGGCGCGGCCATGGCGTCGAATTGTACAACCTGCGGCTCTACCAACCTGGCGACGATTCGCGGATGATCCACTGGACCACGACTGCGCGCACCTCCAAGCTGATCGTGCGGGAAACCGAGGCGGAAGACCAGCGCCGTTTGACGCTCGTCTTCCCCGGCATCGCGCCCCCTTCCCATGACGAGCAGTTTGAGCGAGGGGCCGTCCTCACGGCATCGATCGCCGCAGCCTTGTGCCGGCTGGACTACCACGTTCGCGCGCTGATCGGGAACGA
>CAZZPI010000457.1:0-2288 GCA_964655865.1 uncultured Nitrospiraceae bacterium | reverse complement strand
GCCCGACAGCCGGACGTCCCGGACCAACTGGTTGGGATCGCTCCCCGGTGAAACCATACTCGGCCTGGCACGATTGGGCATCTCTATCGATGGATGGATGGGTCAGAAGACTCTACGATGCAGCGAAGCCTGTATCCTGCCTGAAGAGACGGTGTACGTCCTAGGCACAGCCCAAGAGAACCGCGCGGCCGCCGAGAGCACGGAGAATTCGGCCCGCCTGTATATCGGCAGCAGCGAGGGCAGCGAGTTCATCATTTCGGACCGGAGCGAAAAGCAGTTGGTGTCCCACCTTCGATGGCAGGTCTTCGCTTGCCTGGGAGGTGGCCCGGCCCTGGCTTTGCTCTGTCTGTTTCAGATCTTCATGACGTATGGGACAGCGGTTCGGTAACGTGCGCCTTTCACCAGGGAGCGACATATGAACGGCACAATGCTGGTTGGCATCCTGCTCGTTTTCGGGACCATCGGGATCATCATGTACGTCGTAGGCATCTACAACACCTTGGTCCGTCTCTCGAACAACA
This sequence comes from uncultured Nitrospiraceae bacterium, assembly GCA_964655865.1. Taxonomy (GTDB): domain Bacteria; phylum Nitrospirota; class Nitrospiria; order Nitrospirales; family Nitrospiraceae; genus JBBIJI01. Next base: position 1,767 of record CAZZPI010000457.1, on the reverse strand, counting down.
TCGACAAGGCCTGGTCAAACATCGACGTGATCCTCAAGCAGCGTCACGACGAGCTCCCGAAACTTGTCGAGGTGTGCAACAGCTATATGAAGCACGAACGGGAGACACTGGAAGGCGTCACCACTGCCAGAAGCGCCTATAGGCGAAGCACGAGCATCGACGACAAGGCAAAGGCGGAAAACCAGATCACGAGCGCGTTGGGGAAACTGTTCGCCGTCGCCGAGCAATATCCGGATCTCAAAGCCAACCAGGAGTTTCTGAACGTACAGCAGCGCATCTCCGCTCTCGAAAGCACCATTGCAGATCGGCGGGAGTTTTATAACGACTCGGTCAATCTCTACAACATTCGCATCGAGCAAGTTCCCTCCTTGTGGGTCGCCCGGGAAATCGGCTACAGGGCGAGGCCGCTGCTGACCGTCGCGCAGACCGATCGGGAAGACGTTCGATTGTCTTTTGCCAATCGTGCCGCCTGACATAATCACCGCTTCTGCTTTTGAGGGAAAGACTCACGGTACCTTTTCTGTTATTCGCTTGTTGGAAAGGAAGGCCAACAGAGAGACGGCTCAGAATCGCACGCCCAAATAGAATCCCGGCATCACGTTCGTGTGGTGGTCAAAATCGCGTCCCGCCACGCGGACGGTGTCTCCCAGGGAGGTGAGATTGACAAGCACGTCGGCCGTCAGGGCAAGTTGCTTGCTCATGGCATAGTCGAGGCCGATTCCAATGGGGATCAAAAACGAGGCATGCGTGTCGGCGGTTCCACTCCCGTCGCTATCCTTGATGCCGGCTCGAACGAAGCCGAGGCCGCCTTGGACGACGAGCTTCACCGGATGGCCACCGCCCGAGAGATCCCACCAATACTTCGCCTGAGCCGACAGGCCGAAAATGAAATCGTTTCCCACCCCCGCATACTGAGCTAGTGGTCCCAAGGAGAAGTGGTCGGTAAGAAAATAATCGGCATGCCCCTTGAAGGCAAATTCGGCGGCGCCATCAGGCGTATGACCCAAGAAGCCGACTCCGCCCCACCAGACCACTGACCCTGCTTCAATTCGGTGACATCCGCATGCGCGAGGGCCGATCCCATCAGCCCTGCAATCCGCAAGAGCGACACCGTGAAGACAGCGAGGAACAGGACGGATCGGCGCGTCATGTCGTCGCCTCGTTAAGGAGCTTCGGTGACGTGGCCACCGAGGCCATTTGCGATGAGGCGGAATTGGTCGAGGGCGGACTCGAGGTTGTCGATGATTTCCTCGATATGGCTCCTCACGCGGCTCCTCTTTCTTCCCCGGGGGAGGAGCAATGACCAAGGAATCCCCGTCATGGCGATGGTTGCCGCTGCAAATGAATGCGCAGCGTCTTCATGCCGGTTCCATTGACGAAATTCTGTCCCTTCCCCACGAGAGAAACGGTTCCTCCCCCGAACGTTTGCTTTTCTTTACATCCATGCTTGTTGAGGTCCACGCTATAGACCAGCGAAGCGCTGACCGGCACTTTGTTCTCATGGTCGGGAATGGCCTTCTGGGCCTGCGGTTCGAGATCGTACTGCTTCTCCTCGACCTGGCCGCCTTGTTCGCATGTATACTGCACGTGGCCGGTCAGGGAGACATCTTTCACGCCGCTGTCGAGATCTTGAGCGGCCAGCGTCACCACATACTGATCGGTGGACGCCACCTGAATGGACTGGCCGTCTAGCGCGATCTCTCGTCGTTCCTTAGAACCTATCTCAAAATTGCTTGAGGAGCATGGTGATCGATGCGAGTTGCACAA
>CAZZPI010000456.1:1089-2294 GCA_964655865.1 uncultured Nitrospiraceae bacterium | reverse complement strand
AATGTCTACCAGCACCAGGATCCCGTCCCTGGAATGCAATGGGACCTGTGGTCCTACGAGCATATGAAAAACCTGGCCAAGAGGTTCGGAACCTATTATGGCACGGACCGCAGCGGGCTGCTCTATCGTGACGGGATCGTCGAGGCAGGGAAAGGCCTCACGGTGGATGAAGCGTTCGCGTCTCGTTTTGTTGGGGATCATCGAGGGCTGGTGTTTGTGGATACGGTGGATCAGCAGCCCCCCTCGGCGAGTAATCTGAATGTGATGACCTTACAGGCGGAATACGCCGAAGGCGTCTTTATTGTCTGCGGCCACCTCAATTGGAAGCCGAAGGGGGACGGAATGTCGATTCCTGCATTGCATCCGTCCCCCGAGGGAACGAATGCCTTGGGGCTGCGTGGCCCCGTACTTCTTTCACAGATGCACTTGCAAGGAGTGCTGTATGAATTTGGAACCCTCACGATAAGCGGCCGTCCTCGGCTCTATGGCGCCGTAGTCGCGCCGCGCATTCTCCGAGCAACTGGGCCGGAGCTGCACCAACTAGAGGTGTGGTACAACGCAGACCTCGCTCGTGGGTTCGTTCGAGGAGTGCCGCTTGTCTTCGTCTCTCCAGGGACCAGGCGAAGTGCAATGTGAGCTCGTAGCAAGCCTATTCATCCATTTACGGCGAAGTGGAGTCGTCATCATGCTGAAAACCGCGACGCAATTGCCAGAGCATCAAATGCTTCAATGGTTGACCGAGGAAGGTTTCATAAGCCCGCCCGATGCGCAGGGTCTGCTGCGCTCAACTGATGGGAAGGGGTTTGATTGGGAAACCGATTTGTTAGATGCGCTCTCCGTACCGAAGAGCGCGGTCCTTGCGATGTTGAGTCGGTATTATGGGCGACCTGCTGTTGCATACGAGGATCGACTTGTGATCGACCGAGCACTCATCAAAAGGCTCAACCCGGACTATCTTCGACTCAATCACTGGATCCCGATCAAGCAGGAAGAACGATGCCTCGATATTCTGATCGCCAATCCTTTGAACCTTGAGATCGAGCACGATATTCGACGTGCCTTTCCGGGTGTGACCGTTCGGGTGTTTATCGGGCTCAAGCGGGATATCGAACGGTATTTGGATGTCGCAACCGGGCGACAGTCGAACGAGTCGATTTCCGCCATTCTCGGCGAAAACGCGTCGTAGGCGGTCAGCACCGTGTCGC
>CAZZPI010000456.1:0-1079 GCA_964655865.1 uncultured Nitrospiraceae bacterium | reverse complement strand
AGGCGCAGACTGAGCAACATGAAGAGGCAGAGACTTCGACAATTGGCGAGAACGACTCTGCCATCGTGCGGCTGGTCGACCAAGTCATCATGGAGGCGGATCGGGTGGGTGCTTCCGATATTCACATTGAGCCGTTTGCAGATCAGAAGGACACCGTCGTGCGATTCCGTGTAGATGGGACGTGTTTCACATCCATGAAGGTCCCCGCGGCTTACCGACGAGCGATCGTCTCACGCATCAAGATCATGGCCAACCTCGATATTGCTGAGCGGCGGAAGCCCCAAGACGGGAAGATTCGCTTTAAGCTGAGCCGAGAGAAAGAGATTGAACTCCGCGTCGCGACTCTCCCGACGGCGAACAACAACGAAGACGTCGTCATGCGGTTGCTGACCGCTCAAGGTCCGATACCCCTGGAGGGCATGGGGTTTACATCCGACGCTACCCTCGAGACCTTAAAGACCTTGGCGGAGAAGCCTTATGGGATCATCCTCTGCGTGGGCCCGACCGGCTCGGGCAAAACGACGACCCTGCACGCGCTGCTCCGCCATATCAACACCGACGAGCGGAAAATCTGGACCGTCGAGGATCCCGTCGAAATCACTCAGGACGGACTCAGGCAGGTGCAAGTGCATCCGAAAATCGGGCTGACGTTCGCCTCAGCATTGCGGGCGTTTCTTCGGGCCGATCCCGACGTCATCATGGTTGGGGAGATGCGGGATCGTGAGACCGCGGACATCGCGATCGAGGCGTCGCTTACCGGCCATCTGGTCCTCAGCACTCTGCACACCAACAATGCGGTGGAAACCGTCACCCGCCTGCTTGACCTCGGGTGCGACCCTTTCAATTTCGCAGACGCCATGTTGGGCGTGCTTGCCCAGCGATTGTGTAAACGGCTCTGCGAGAGTTGCAAAGAGCCATACTTGCCCACGCGACAAGAGTACGACGAACTTGTGAGCCTATACGGGGAACAGGCTTGGCCGGGCCTTGGGATCGCGTATGGCGACGGGTTCACGCTCTATCGCACTCGCGGGTGTGATCGCTGCAATCACATCGGTTTCAGGGGTCGGCTCGCGATCCAT
>CAZZPI010000455.1:0-2330 GCA_964655865.1 uncultured Nitrospiraceae bacterium | reverse complement strand
GGATCGGCCATCGAGATGATGAGGGAACGGGGACTGAGAAAGAATCTTTCGCGCTGCCGCAACGACGCGCGGATTATAGTGGCCGGCGATTTCTTTGACAACCTCCGGACCGCCGCATATAATGTGACGATTTTCACATGGAATGAGCCAGGATTTGCAAAGTCTGATCAGGAATTTCTCGATCATTGCCCATATCGATCACGGCAAATCGACCCTCGCTGACCGGTTCCTAGAAGCCACGGGCGCCATTACGGCGCGTGAGTTCCGAGAACAGATCCTCGATGCGATGGACCTTGAGCGTGAGCGCGGCATCACGATCAAAGCCCATGCGGTTGCGATCCGGTATCAGGCGAAGGACGGCCGAACCTATGCCTTGCACTTGATCGATACGCCCGGGCACGTCGACTTTACGTACGAGGTGTCCCGCAGCTTGGCCGCGTGCGAAGGCGCGCTCTTGCTCGTCGATGCCACGCAGGGCGTTCAGGCGCAGACGATCGCGAACGTGAATCTCGCCATGGCCAACAAGCTGACGATCATTCCGGTGATCAATAAGATCGACCTGGCCAGCGCGGACATCGAGGCCACGAAACATCAGATCGCCGACATTCTGACGCTCGACGCAAGCGACGCCCTGCTCGTCAGCGCGAAGGAGGGGCGGGGCGTGTCGGACGTGCTGGAAGCAATCGTTGCCCGGATCCCGCCGCCGTCCGGTCGCGAGGATAAGCCGCTCAAAGCGTTGATCTTCGATTCGTGGTTCGACAACTATCAAGGGGTGATCGTGCTGACGCGCATCATCGACGGGTCGGTCCGGCCGGGGATGAAGATAAAAGTCATGTCCAACGACCGGGTGTTTGAAGTCACTGAGGTCGGGCAGTTCACCCCGAAGCGGACCAAGACCTCCCAGTTGCTCACCGGCGAAGTCGGCTACCTCTGCGCCAACATGAAGGAAGTGGCCGACGTGAAGATCGGCGATACGATCACCGACACCGTGCGTCCCACGGAGAAGCCCTTCCCCGGCTATAAGGAGGTGAAGCCGCTGGTCTTCTGCGGGCTCTACTCGACCGACACAGCCAAGTACGAAGACCTGCGCGACGCATTGTTAAAGCTCCGGTTGAACGATTCGTCCTTCGCTTACGAACCGGAAACGTCCCTGGCGCTGGGGTTCGGGTTCCGATGCGGGTTCTTGGGACTGCTCCACATGGAGATCATCCAGGAACGGTTGGAGCGGGAATATGGTTTGACGCTCATCACCACGGCGCCGACGGTGGTCTATCGGGTGTTGACAACCAAAGGCGAGGTGCTGGAGATCGACAACCCGGCAGAGCTGCCGCCGCCCAGCTCCATCGAAACGTTCGAGGAACCGTTCATCGTGGCGACGATCATCACGCCGGAACGATACGTCGGCACCTTATTGCAACTGTGTCAGGAGCGTAGGGGCGTCCAGCGGAGCATTCATTACCTCGACCCGACGAGGGTCATGCTTGCCTATGAGCTGCCGCTCAACGAGGTCATTCTCGACTTCTACGACAAACTCAAATCCAAAACCCAAGGCTACGCGTCGCTGGATTATGAGCTCCTTGGCTATCGCGAGTCGGACCTCGTCAAGCTCGACATCCTCCTGAACGGAGAGCCCGTCGATGCCCTTTCATTCATCACCCATCGCGATCGTGCTTATCAGCGCGGCCGCCAGCTTGCGGAGAAAATGAAGGAGCTGATCCCCAAGCAGATGTTCGAGGTCGCCATTCAGGCCGCGATCGGCAATAAAGTGATCGCGCGCGAGACGATCGGTGCGATGAAGAAGAACGTGACGGCAAAGTGCTACGGCGGAGATATCACGCGCAAACGCAAGTTGTGGGAAAAGCAAAAAGAAGGTAAGAAGCGCATGAAGGCGGTGGGCAAAGTGGAAGTGCCTCAAGAAGCGTTCTTGGCGATTCTGAAAGTGTCGGACGAATAACGATGGACCAACAGCCGTCGAAATTCGAGGAGCCGTCGACCGCCTCTTCCCGCGGGCTGTCCGAGGGGTCGTCCTCTTCCGCCCACAGGTCCGAGTCTACGGCGGAGGCGCACCCAGTGCCCCAGGTAAGAAAATCGGTCCTGCGAGAGTATGCCGAGGCGATCGTCGTTGCCATGCTCTTGGCGTTTGCGATTCGCGTCTTCGTCGTCCAAGCCTTCAAGATCCCCTCGGGTTCGATGATTCCGACGCTTCTGATCGGCGATCACATTCTCGTGAGCAAGCTCTCCTACGGTCTTCAGTGGCCGACCGACTGCAAGTTCGTGGCCGACTTCCCGCCGATCACCTGTTACTCCTCCAAGACCCTCGTGTCCTTCGG
>CAZZPI010000454.1:0-2343 GCA_964655865.1 uncultured Nitrospiraceae bacterium | reverse complement strand
TTAGCTAACAGGGATCAGCATTGAGCTAAAAACCTCAGGGACGAACGCTGGGGGCTGGTCGCTGATGGCTCTTCAAATGAACAGATTCACACTGCCCTGCTTGGCCTCGGCCAAGTAGGTGGTAACACCGGCGAACCGGTCGATTCCGTCGATCAAGGTATCCTTCGTGATTCCCATCAGCCCCATCGTCGTCGTGCAGGCGATGAAGCGCACGCCCAAGTCCATCGCCGTCTGCATGAGCTCCGGCACACCTGGCATCCGATTCTGCTTCATAACTTTCTGCATCATCCTGGTGCCCAGCCCCCCGAAATGGAACCGAGAGAGGGGAAGGTGTTCCGCACCGCCTCTGTTCAGGAAGCCAAACATCCGCCGGAGCCAATCGGAGGCGGAGCTGGTAGCCCCCTTTCGGCGGATGGTGTTCAACCCCCAAAAGGTAAAGAACATCGTGACTTGCATGCCCATCGCCGCGGCCCCCGTCGCGATGATGAACGCCGCCATCGCGCGGTCGAGGTCACCGCTCAGCAGCACGATGGTCACTTTATCGGGTTTCGTCTCCTGCAACTCGGCCAATGCCGCAGCCGGCTCGATCTGCGTCGTGTTCATGGTAGCACCTCTTCCTTCAGGCCTCATTGGCCTGTGAACGACGAACTTTCGAGAGCAACGAAGCCCGATCAGTATCATATGGGCTTCTTTTTCTTGTCAAGGTAACCACTCCGCCGCTTGACCTTCAACGGGCCGGTCGATATAGTCCCGCACGGGGCAGGCATGTGCGGCCGGCCACAGCCTTCCGGTTCGTCATCCCTTCACATGAACAGCGACTTGATTACCGAACTCAAGCCTTCTAAGAGCGCTCCGCTGCTCGGCTTCTGGTACCCGGCCGGTACCAGCCGCGAGCTGCGTCCCGGCACGATGCAGCCAGCCGTTCGTTTAGGACTTCCCCTCTTGCTGTGCCGGGATCGGGAGGGCAGACCGGCGGCGCTGCGAGATATTTGTCCCCACCGCGCCATGCCCCTCTCATTCGGTCGGTTCGATGGATCCTGCGTGGAATGCGCCTACCACGGCTGGCGGTTCGACCTCGGTGGACGCTGTCGGGAGATTCCGTCGCTGGTGAACGGCTCCGCAATCGAGCCGAGTAAGACGAGTAAGATCAGTGTCGCCACTTATCCCTGCCAGGACAGGGACGGATATCTCTGGGTGTTCATTCCCGATCCGCAGCAGGACGGACGACCGGTGCCCGAGATTCCCCGCCTGCCGCTCCCATCGAGGCCCTATCGCATGCTGCAGATTTCGACCCTCTTGGATTGCACGATCGACGACGGCATCGTCGGCCTGATGGATCCCGCCCACGGCCCCTTCGTTCATCAGAGCTCCTGGTGGCGCACCCCATCCAGCGCACACGAGAAGTCCAAAACCTTCGAGCCGATCCCCAACGGATTTCGCATGGTCGCCCATGCACCATCGAAGAACAGCGGCCCTTACAAGCTGGTGAACCTGTTCGGTGGAGGAACGTTGACGACTACGATCGATTTCGTCCTGCCCAATCAACGGTTCGAGTTCGTGCAATGCGGCAGTCTCTTCGTCTCGACCAGGGCCACCGTGACGCCGATCACCGATCAACAATGCCGGATCGATTTCTGCGCGGCATGGAATTGTTTTCGCTGGGTGCCCTTCACAAGAACACTGTTCCGTTTCTTCGCCCGAACGTTCTTGAACCAGGACAAGCGGGCGATGGAGCGTCAAGCACAAGGGCTTCGCTATAAGCCGGCGATGATGCTTCTCGATGACGCCGATACGCCCGCCAAGTGGTATTACAAGCTGAAGGCCGCTTACGTGACGTCGATCCAGACGGGACAGCCGCTCGAGCATCCTCTCAAAGGTCCGGTCACGCTTCGCTGGCGCAGCTAGTGGGTACGGGAGGGGAGGTGGTTCGGGCCCCCTCCCGTGTCGAGCGTCAGCTCGACCAATATGGCTAGCCCGCATTATTCATGACAGTTCTACTGCAACCGCCGATTCGCCGCTGCGACACGCCGGCCGCTGCGACACGCCGACAGACGTGCTGAGAAGTCTATCGGCTGGGCAGGCTCGCCCCTCAGACCGTCAACGTACTGCAGTGAGTACGCCTCCGGTCTTCGGGGCTCCGCGTGCCCGTCTCGCATGGCGACTCGGCGATTTTGTCACGAACCGTCATGAATAATGCGGGCTAGCCACGCCTATTCGGCGTCCGAATCCATCAGCAAGCCCATCGCCCGTCTGATCTGGGCGCGCGAGCCCAGCAGCACAAGCACATCTCCGGCCTGGAGGCGGACTTTCTCCGGCGGGTTTGATTGGGTCGCGCCTTCCCGC
>CAZZPI010000453.1:0-2350 GCA_964655865.1 uncultured Nitrospiraceae bacterium | reverse complement strand
CTTTCAGAAGACCTCGCACAAAACGGCCCGTTCGTCCGATGCCGACTATGTCTTCCACAAAACTCCCGTTCAGCCGGCCGGTCAGAATGATGAAGAAGCCGAGCAGCGCCAGATAGAGCATGAGGACGAGATTGTCTTGCAGGCGGTCGATGCGAGTGAGCGTCAATGTGTCGTACGTGACCCCGGCGAAGAAGGAGGCGGCGGACATGAACGGCTTGGCGAGTATGGACTGCACTCGTGCTCGGAACGGCATGCTATAAACATAGCAGGCCGCTCAAAAAAACTCCTCCGACATGGTCGCAAGGATGCAAGCCCCCGAGGCGGGCTAGGGACTTAGGTCGAGGACGCTCGAGCGACTGAAAACGAAGTCGGAAAGCTTCTTCAGCCTCCTGTCAGACGAAAGGCGGAAGCGGCGCATAGACGACAGGATATCCGAGCAGGCGTTCCACCCATCTCGCCATCTGCGCATCCGGCAAGGGCGCTCGGTTGAGCCGCACCTCCAATCGAAACGTGTCGCCCTCGCCGACCACGCCCACGATGGCCGAGGCCTCGTTCCCCTCCGGCAGCAGTTCCTGAGTTTGAAACTCGCACAGCATGGTGTAGACCCTGCCCCGTGATCGGAGCTCGCTCAAGATCTCCGGCAACTCATCCAGCGGGCTATGGACCGAGCACCGGTAAGCCAATTGCGGAGGCGGCGCGATGGTTTGAAACTCTTCGAGCCCCCGCTCCGAGAAACCGGTGAGATAGACCCGTACCCCAACCGGTTCGCTGCTCATCGTCGCCGCCAGTTTGCCGGCAGGAACCAGGAACTCGAAGGCATCCGGTGAGTTGTATTCGAATTGACAGGGACCGAACGCATCCGGCCAGGAACAAAAAAACGGGACAGTCTTGTCCGTCGGCACAAGCTCGACCATGTCCTTCTCGACGGCAGTCTCGATGGCGAGGTCCAACAGCGTGATCGCTTCTAAAAACAGAGCCCGCCGCTCTTCCAACCACTGGGCGCGATCGCCATCGCCCCGGGTTTCCCCCGGCGTAATGACCTCGTTCGTGTGGAGACGTACTCGGATGAACGCGTGAGTGTGTCGGAATCCGACCCAACACATGCCGCGCGGTTGATGGAGGCGCACCGGCTCGCGGCTGCGCCAGGGATGGCTGATGGAACAATAGGTGTTGATGTCCTGGTGCCGCTGGCACACCGTGTGGTAGGCGCCGGCTAAGAGGAAGAAATCACCTTGCCAGGCTTCGCGGATGTGGAGCAGCGTGACGTCTTCCGTCGACCACGCATCGAGGCGATCGAAGTCGTCGGCCGCGTCTACCCGCCACTCTTCCACGTAACAGATGACGTCCTTCTCGGGCACAGCCGACTTAAGACCCAGCGCAGCCAGCCGTCTCCCGACCGCCAGGACGTCTCCGAACGTCAGCGGCGAAGTCGATTCCCAGCGGCGTTCACGCATCGATTTGAAAACAGGTGAGACGCACGAATCAAGTTCTCAGTTCTCAGTTAGCAGTCTTCGAAACTGAGAACTGAAAACTGACCACTGAAAACTATGCATGACGATTGACCACTCTTCCCGAAAGACGAGCGACGATGTGCTCGCCCCGCTGGCGTCGCTGCTCATGCCGAACTCATCGCGTCGGCCGCAAGGCCCGATTTTCGACCTTCGTATCGGCGATGAGCCGATCCAAGCTGTCCTGCAATGTCGAGGCCAGTAACTCCTGCACGTCGCTCGTGTCGTACCAGAAGACGATGCCCGATCGGTTACTTTCCACCGTTCGCGTCACCACGCTTCGGTCCCCCATGTTCTTCGCTTGAAGCACCAACTTATTGCCCGCCGTCAATTTGGTGTTGAAGAAGCGGCTTTTCGCCTGCGCCGAGAACTCCATGACTTGCCCGGTCACGATGATGTCGGCGGTCCCGGCATCCTTTCCGGAGGCCGGCGCCACGGTGATATCCCACGCCTTATCCTGCCATCCCCGCTGGCTTAATCGATGCGCCAAGGCTTGCGCCACCACCTCGCCCGGCTTCCCCCCCGCCACGTCGAAATAACTGACTCCGCCTCCAAGATGGGTCCTGACGCCGACCCGCTTGTCGCTCCTCAAGTCATCGAACGGTTCGATGACGATCTTCACGGGTTCGACATGTGCCGCCTTTGCTGCGCTCGATCGTGGGACCACATCCAAATAGAAGACTTCTCCCGTCCCGCTACACCCGCCACCCACCAGCAAGGCGAGAGTCAGCAGCAGCGCTCGGGAACCTCGCCGCATCGCTCGATTCACAGGCACCTCCTTAGCTGTTCGAGCGGCGCTCGACCCGGGAGGGGGCCCGAACCAACTCCCCTCCCGCTTGTTC